>CAZDYO010000380.1:0-3415 GCA_964509555.1 uncultured Acidimicrobiales bacterium | reverse complement strand
TCGTGAAGCGGCACGGGCTCTGGCATCGGCCCCAGCTTGTAGCCAACGACGCGGTCGTATTTCTCGCCGCTGATGCTACGGATGGTGATCTTCTCCGTGTGCGCGATGCCGCCACCCTCGGCAATCTCCACCGCCCGCTCCGCCGTGGCCGGCACCGGATCGGGTGAGCGCTGGCGCCACCAGGCGACGGCCTTCTGTCTCGCGTAGCCGTCGTGCTCGAGGCAGATGAACTCGCTCTGGTAGTGGGTGAGCCCAAGCCGGTAGTCGACGCGAAATGTCTTCGGGGCATCCTCCGGCGCCCCACGTTTCGTGTGGACCGAATACGTGACGTCCTGGACGTCGTATTCAGTGTCGGTCACCTGGCCCGAGAGGATCCCGGCCTCGCTGGCCTTGGCGTCGTGCTGTTGCCGCTCGGGCGGCGGAAACTGGTATCCGCAGTGCGGGCAGACGGCGTAGCCCGCGGCGATCAGCGCCTGGCACTCCGGACACTCTTTGGCCGGCGCTTCGCCGTTCCCCTTGGAGCGATGCTCCCGAATGCGGATCTCGTCCACGGGGCCGTGGCGCAGGACGTTGCCGCCGAAATCGAGCACCAAGCAATTCTTCTTCCCGGGGTGCAGGCGGAACCCGCGCCCGCACATCTGGTAGAAGAGGCCCGGCGACATGGTCGGGCGCAACAACGCCACGCAGTCGATGTTCGGCGCGTCGAAGCCCGTGGTCAAAACGTTGACATTGCAGAGATACTTCAGCGCACCGGCGCGGAAACGCCCCAGCAGCTCGTCGCGCTCTCGCGTCGGGGTGTCACCACAGACGAACCCGCACTCTCGGCCGCCCATGTCCGCAAGGACCTTGGCGACGTGCTGACCGTGCTTAACCCCCGAGGCAAAGACCAGGCAGGAGTGGCGATCGTGCGCCAGGCCCACGATCTCGGCGCAGGCGGCCTGCACCAGGCTGTCTTGGTCCATCAGGTCTTCCACTTCGCCGGCCACGAACTCGCCGCCACGCACGTGTAGGCCACTCGTGTCGGCCTTCTGCGTGCTCGCCTTGGTCACCAAGGGGCAGAGATAGTTGTCGCGGATCAACTCCTTCACGCCGACCTCGAAGCAGACGTGGTTGAGGACGTTCTCCGGCCCGCAGATCATGCCCGACTTCAGGCGAAACGGTGTCGCCGTCATGCCGATCACGCGGACCTCCGGGTTGACCACCTTGGCCTCGGCCAGGAAGGTGCGGTACATCCCCTCGCCTTCCGGTGGGATCAGATGGGCCTCGTCGACCATGATCAGGTTGAACGCATCGAGCTCGCAGGCCCGTTTGTAGACGCTTTGAATGCCGGCGACGATCACCGAGTGCTCCGTGTCGCGGCGTTTGAGCCCGGCCGAGTAGACGCCGAACTTCACCTCCGGGCAGATGTCCCGAAGCTTGTCGGTCGTCTGCTCGAGCAGTTCCTTCACATGTGCGAGAATCAGCACGCGACCGTCCCAGAGCCCGACCGCATCCTTGCAGATCGACGCCATCACCGGCGTCTTGCCGCCGGCGGTCGGTATCACGACGCACGGGTTGTCGTCCCGCGTCCGCAGGTGGTCGTAGACGGCCGCTTTTGCGGCCTCCTGGTATGGGCGAAGTGTGATCATACGGCGGCTCCTCGACCTTCGGATGCATGCAACGCCGCATGTTCCTCTCGTGTGAGAACGAGCAGGTTCTCGGGACGGTTATCTGTCTTGACGCGATTGATGTGATGGACGACTTCGTCGGATGTCAGTGGCCGCCCGAGGACCTCAGCCATAACGAGACGGTGTTCCGCTTCGTACCGCTTTTCGTCGGATTCATCGTTGTGAAGAACGTGCTTGTAGCCGTCGGAATTGACTGTGTATCCGCAGCGCCAGTTGGGATGCCCCTCTCCCCGCCGGCTATTGAGGCACCCGCAAGACCTCACCGCGCCACTTACCAGGTTCCCCGCACGAACCTCCGTGATACTTCCACACGTGCATCGGCAGCGCCAAAGGGCATGCCCATTGACCGAGCCGATGCAGTCCACGGCGGTCAGTAGTCCAAACCGTTGACCGGATAACTCCGCGCGGTTTGCAGCAGGCATCCCCTTGGACGCATCGGTCTTGCATTTTCGAGAGCAATAGCGGACACCCTGCTTGAGACGGTACGGCCAGGCGGTGAATGCATTTCCACAGATCTCACATGTAATCAGGACTTTCGGCATCGAGCTCCTCGGTCTCTTGGATCCTCACGATTACTTTGCCTCCAGCCTTCGGCCCCAACTTTCTCGCGCGGAGGTCCGCAACCTGACTGTCGTCGTGAAACGCACCTCCATGCTCAAGGGCATCCAGCAGGCTCTTGAGAACGTTGTCGATGTCACGGCGCCGGCGGTCCGGCGGAAACACCTCGACGTGGACGGCTAGGTTTCCGGCCAGCGGCCGGATGTGCAGCGCTGCGAGGATCGCCACCACGCGCTCGCGGAAACGGCGACCCTCGCGGCTGATCAATGTTCGCGGCCCGACCCGGCGCCAGTAGTGATTGATCGACGGCGGATAGGGCAGTTCCAACTCGAGCATCACGAACGCTTCCATGGCGGCGTGCTGTTGGCCGTCGCAGCCGCAGCGGCGACCTCGGGCTCCTTCTTCTGCGAATAGCCCTTGATCTCGTTCGTGATCTCGCCGGTGTCTTCGCGCTTCTTGCACTTGACCGCGATCACCAAGGGCAGGTTGTGCAGCTCGGCCGAATCGTTGGGCGCCATCACACCAACCGCCCGGCAGATAGCCGAGAGTTCGGCTCGCGCGATCTGAACGGCCGTCGCGTTCGGGTTGTCGAGGTTCAAGCGGGCCCACAGAAATCGGTTCTCGAACTCGCCCTCGACGACCTGGAAGGTGAGTTGCAGGTAGTGGCCGGTGCCGGCCTTGGTCGGCTTCATTTCCGACTCGGTGATCACCGCCTCGTACTTGCCGGCCGGGATGGGCTCGAAGTCGGCAGACGGTTCCACCTGGTTCGCATCAAATCCGCGCAGATCAGCCATTCTTCTTTTCTCCTGTCGATTGGTTGTTGGTCAGGGCCGTCATGAACGCCGCCCACGAGAGCGGCAGTTCCTCGACGATCCCGAAACGGTTCTTCGCAATGCACGATGGTCCACCGACGCAGCGGAGGATCCGATCGCCACCACCCTTTCCGATGGCGTTGGCGATGGTCCGCTTCCGGTTGAACCCGGCGTCCTCGGTCTGGGTGCGGAACTTCCGCGTGGCGAAGAGCACTGCGTCGGACCATTCGCAGACCAGCGCCGAGGCGTGCTTGTGGAGCCGGGGCGAGTAGCGGTCGTAGGCCGACGCTTCGGGGTCCGCAAACTTCTCCACTTTGGCGTGGGCGATGAGCAGCACGACCATCCCCTTTTCGGCGCGGAGGGCACCGAGCAGATCGA
>CAZDYO010000379.1:0-3417 GCA_964509555.1 uncultured Acidimicrobiales bacterium | reverse complement strand
GGTTTTGTGAACGTTTGGAGTCCCAAATGGGACTCCAAACGTTCACAAAACCGGCGGGGAAAGGTCAGGGGCGGGCGGGGAACTCGGGAGGGTCGGTGCGGGTGCGTTTCAACTCCCAGAAACCATCTATGTTCATCATGGCGATCAGGGCATCCCACATCGCAAGCGAATCCTCATGGGAGGGGACCCTGGTGATCACCGGGCCGAAGTAGCCCTGCTTCACGCCGCCGCGATCATCGAAGGCGATGATGGGGGTGCCGACGTCTTCACCGGTCACTGCAAGGCCGGCATCCATGCGGGTACGGATCTCGGCATCCCACTTGTCGTCGTCGAAGGCATCGGCGTGGGTGGGATCGATCCCAGCCGACTCAACCACATCGAGGGCGGTGAAATCCCTCGACTGATCGTGGTGGATCCGCCGGCCGCACTCCCAATAGAAGGCCTGCACGGAGCTGTCGCCCTCGACAGCCCGTATCGACTCCATCACCCGGAGGAGACGGTGGGTAAAGAACAACCGGTCATGGACCGGCGAGCCTTCATCCGGCTTGTTCTTGAAATAGAGGCTGATCGGTTGCCAGATGACCCGAACACCGCGGGCCGGGACGATCTCATCGACGACCCAACGGGCCGTCACCCAGCACCAGGGTCAAATCGGGTCAACCCAGAATTCGAGTTCGTGGACATCGTGCGTTGGGTGGGCGGTGGAGCCGGATGGTTCGGGGGAGTTGGTCACATGGGGATTCAACCCCGACTCTTGACCGGTATTCCAAGTCGGGGGTGGTCGTCGGCCCAGTCGGGCCAACGTTCGCGGCTTTTCTGGGCCAGACGGTGCAACAAAGCCACGGCTCCGGGGTCGTCGTCGCCGGGACGTGTCTCGATTGCCCCATCCCGAACCATCGCGTCGATCACCGCGCGGCCGAGTTCGGTGCGCACGATGGTCAGGGTCCAGTCGGTTTCGTTGCCGATACCACCAGTGGAGATGTCGGCGTGTTCGGCCGCGAAATCGGGGCAGTGGAGACACCCGGTCCGGGTCCAGGCATGGCATTCCTTGAGGTTGATCTCGTGGTATCCGCCGTCCTTGGTCCAGATCTGGAAGACGCCCTTGATGTTCATCTTGGCGATGTTCTCCCGCTCGAGGCCGTACTTGACCTCGAAGAGTTCGTCGAACATCGAATCGTCGAATGACTTGGAGCAAAGCAGGCCGATATTGAGCTTGAAAGGCTTGGATACCTTCCCGATCCTGCGATGCCACATGACCGGGGCCACCGATGTCTGGCAGCTCATGCCGACGAGGGCGAGTCGTTCGAGCCCCTTCTCACGGGCGTCGTCGAAGGCCATGGTGTTGGCCGAATAGGTGTAACGGCTGCCTGCGCCTCTGAGCACCTCGTCGCGGTTGGTGGCCACCATCGGGTGGGCCTTCCAGCCGGGTGACCCATCGGGCAACGACTCGACTCCGCTGGCGAGCGCACCATCGATGATGTCGTTCTCCAGGCACCAGATCAGGATCGCGGACACCAGACCGCCGTCCTGTCCGCTGTCGTAAACGAAATCATCGGAGGCTCGTGTGAGCAGGATGTCGGAGTGGATACCGGCCATCTCTTCGGGTTCGCGTTCTCGACCGTGAAGGTGCATGTCGGCCTCGGGCTCCCACATCCTGAATCGGGGGCATGCCCGGGTGCAGGAGGTGCAGCCCTTCTGCCCGTGGATGCAGTCGTCGGTGCCGAGCTCGTCCTCGAGGTGGAACGGCCTGTACGCACCGGGTTCGTGCTCGTAGCCGATCACATCGTGGGGACAGGCGATCACGCAGCCGGCGCAGCCTGTGCAGAGCCCACTGGTGATCACCTCGGAGTGGAGTTCCTTCCACTGGTGGGTCCAGCGTTCCTTCTTCTTCGCCGGGGCGGGGGCGTCGGTGGCGGTCATGTGCAGAAACTAGCCGCACAGCACGCACAGAGCCCCTTCCCCTACTGTGGCCCGCGGTGGCGTGCCGGCCACCGATGGGAGGATGCATGCTCTGGGTACTGCTGGCCGAGGATATTGCCGACCGCGGACACTTGAGAATCGAGAACCGGGACGCCCACTTGACGTGGCTCGGTGAGTCGGCCGACCACGTGGTGAGGGCCGGGCCGTTCCTGACCGACGACGGCTCGGCGATGACCGGCTCAATGCTGGTGGTCGACTTCCCCGATCGGGCCTCGGTCGAGGAATGGGCCACGGGAGATCCCTACCTCTCGGCCGGACTCCTCGGCTCGGTGACCATCAAGGCGTGGAAAGAGGTGATCAAACCCGACTGATGTCGATCGGCGCGTCCCACGCCGGAATCGTGCCCGACTCGGGGTCGAAGTCACGAAGCCAGATGGGCATCCACGACGGATCGGCGAGATCGCGTGGGTGATGCCCGGGGAGAGCGGTGACGGCCATCACCGGGAGTACCTCGAAGGCGAAGCGAATCCCCCACGACGTGAGCCGAAACCAGGTGATGGGGTTGAAGATGCGCCTGGTTCGCCAAAGTTGGGTGATGGTTCCGAGAAAGATGAACCAGACGAGCATCAGGAACGATGTCGACATCGCGGCCAGGTAGCGGAGACGGTTCCCGTCGACATGCTCCCAAACGTCGAAGGCCACGTTCTTGTGTTCGACCTCCTCGGCCAGGTGCCACAGGAACAAGGTGGCCGGGAGCGTGTCGGCGCCGGCAAACAACTCCCGACGGTTCGAATCGATCCAGCGGGCCGCCGCAAAGGCGATGGCCTCGAACCCGGCGGCGAAAGCCACGTTGAACTTCCGGGAACGGTGACGCCGGAGCCAGCGGTAGCTCGTCGACATCCAACGTTCGACACGCCTCAGCCCGGGATGCTCCACGGTCACGAGATCGTTGAACCGCCGATGTTGCCGGTAGTGGCCGCGTTCCTGATCGATGTAGGCACGAGCCTCATCGGCCAGACCGGGTGCGACCTCGGGGTCGATGTCTCGGAGCACGGACCGAACGGAGGCGATCACGTAAGGCTCACCGTACGGCATGCCCAATGAGAGGGCATTGCAAGCGGCGGCGAACCCGGGTCTCATCGGATGCCAGACGGCGCGCGTGTCATCGGGCCACTCGAACCGGATGTCGCGCAACGGAACGGGCTCCGCATCCGCGGTCTTCGGGTCGATTGTCGCCATGGGAGCCCTCACCCGCCATCTGTCGGCATCTTCCTCCAGGAATCCACCAATTCCATTCTCCGTGGGCGGAGTGCAAGGTTTCTTCAAGGTTCCCGCAACCCGGTGTCGGTATCACATCGTCGGGAGCACGACGCTCCCGCAGACCCAAGGAGGGACACCGCAATGACCGACACGACCAAGTCCGCAGAGCACATGACCGGAGCGTTGGTGAACGCCGACTGGCTCGAGGCCCATCTCGACGATCCCAAGGTGAAGATC
>CAZDYO010000378.1:0-3417 GCA_964509555.1 uncultured Acidimicrobiales bacterium | reverse complement strand
ACTTCGCGCCGGGCGACACCCTCAAGGTCCACGTCAAGGTGGTCGAGGGCAACCGCCACCGTACCCAGCTGTTCGAAGGCGTCGTCATCCGTCGCCAGGGCAGCGGGATCCGCGAGACCTTCACGGTTCGCAAGGTGAGCTTCAGCGTCGGTGTCGAGCGCACGTTCCCGCTTCACACCCCGGTGATCGAGAAGATCGAGGTCGCCACCCGTGGCGATGTGCGTCGCGCCAAGCTCTATTACCTGCGTGATCGCATCGGCAAGGCCGCCAAGGTCAAGGAAAAGCGCTTCAACTGATCCCGTGAGTGTCACACGCCATCCCTAGTTTGGGATGCGTGGACAAATCACGAGTTGCATTGGGTAGATGGGGCGAGTCGCTTGTGGCCCGCCACTACGAGTCGGCCGGCTACGAAGTGCTCGACCGAAACTGGCAGGTTCGCGGCGGTGAGCTCGATCTGGTGATGGCGCGCGGCGACGAGATCGTGTTCTGTGAGGTCAAGACCCGAACATCTCACAAATGGGGTGGCGGTTTCGAGGCCGTCGACCATCGCAAGCAGCGATTCCTTCGCCGCACCGCCGTCAGCTGGCTCGACTCCCACGATGTCCACGGCGAGGTCAGGTTCGATGTGGCGAGCGTGGTCGGGTCGAGAATCGATGTGATCGAGGCCGCCTTCTGAGCGGGTCAGCGGCCGCGCTTGCGGGTCTTGCGTCCGTCCCAGCAGCCGCGATGCCAGTGGCGCCGCAGATCGGGCTCGTCCACCGGCACCACCACCCAATGGCCGGTGCCGGGCGGGATGTCGCGGTTGCAGTTGGGGCAGATGTAGGTCTTCACAGCCTGGTAGGGCTGCATGAACCTCACCTCCACCTCGCCGTAGGCCTCGGGGTCGTCCATCAGCCCACCAGGGCCCACACCAGAAGCAGCGCGGTCACCAGGAGCGCCGCACCCACGTAGAGATAGTCGGTTGGTCGGCGCCGGTGAGGTCGGGTGGGGTCCATTCCCATTCACTCAGTATCGTCTCCGGGTCAGGATTCGCCACCCACGGACGCCTCCATGCGAAGAATCTCCACGCCAGTAGCCGCGGTGATGCTCCTCGCCGCTGCCTGCGCGGGCTCGCCCCCCGAGGTGCCTCTCGGTTCCGACGGCACAGCCGATCCGGTCCTGCTGGTGGGCCGGGGCATCTACGACGGCAGCTGCAAGAGCTGCCACGGGGCGAAAGGTGATGGGGGAGCGGGGCCACGGCTCAACAGTGGAGACCTCGACGAGGATTTCCCCGAGCTGATCGACCTGGCCGAGTTCATTTCGTCGGGTCGCAAACGCATGCCGTCATTCGGATCGCGACTCAGTGAGGAACAGATCACCGCCGTGGCCCGTTACGTGAGAGAAGTCCTGTAAACCCGAGGGTTCTTCCGGACCGACCCGACCACCCCGATGAACACGGCGACCACCGGTGTCGTACCCCACTGTTAGGTTTCCAATAGAGCTAGCCGCCGGCCCATGGCGGTCTCCAGAGTCCAGTTTTGGGAGACCATCATGCTCGCCACCGTCCGTTCGGCCACCCTCTCGGGGATCGTGGGCCATCCCGTCCAAGTCGAGGTCCACGTGGCCAGCGGGTTGCCAGGGTTCACCATCGTCGGCCTGCCCGACGCGTCGTGCCGTGAGGCCCGCGATCGGGTCAGGGCCGCGATCCTGTCGAGCGATCTCACCTGGCCGATGCGGCGCATCACCGTCAACCTGGCCCCCGGCGATGTTCCCAAGGTCGGCGCCGGCCTCGACCTACCGATGGCGGTGGGGATCCTCGTGGCCTCCGAACAGATCGATGCCCAGTCGGTCCAGGGACTGGGCATGGTCGGCGAACTGGGCCTCGACGGCTCGGTTCGTCCGGTGCCCGGAGCGTTCCCGCTGGTCGACTCGGTCGAGGCCCCGGTGGTGGTCATAGCAACCGCCGATGCCCGGGTGGCATCCATAGTCGGCCCCGACCGGGTCAGGCCGGTCACCGACCTCAAGCAGGTGGCCGACGTGCTCGCGGGCCGTCGATGCTGGCCGGATCCACCGGCGGTCGACCAGCGGGGGGACACGCCCTCCCAGCCCGATCTTGCCGACGTGAAGGGTCAGCGAGCCGCCAAGTGGGCTCTCGAGGTGGTGGCAGCAGGCGGCCACCACATGCTGCTGGTGGGGCCGCCCGGCGCGGGCAAGACCATGCTGGCCAGGCGTCTTCCGGGGTTGCTCCCCGACCTCACCCACGAGGAGTCGATCGACGCCACCCGGATCCACAGTGCGGCCGGATGTCGGCTGCCCGATTCGGGATTGATCCGCAGACCGCCGTTTCGGGCACCCCATCACTCGGCGTCGATGGCCGCGCTGGTCGGCGGCGGATCGGGCCGCTCCAGGCCGGGGGAGGTCAGCCTGGCCTCCAACGGGGTTCTCTTCCTCGACGAGGTCGGCGAGTTCGCTCCCAGCGTGCTCGACGCGCTGCGTCAGCCGCTCGAGGAGGGCGTGGTGCGCGTGGCCCGCAGCGGCGGGAGTGTCGAACATCCGGCCCGGCTCCTGCTGGTGGCGGCCATGAACCCGTGCCCTTGCGGCGAGGGTGGGTCGGCGGCGTGCCGCTGTCCGGCGTCAGCGCGGGCCCGATACTCCAGACGGGTCAGCGGCCCGCTACTCGATCGGCTCGATGTGATGGTCCAGATCGGTCGCCCCGACCCGGCCGCGCTTCTTGGCGCGAAAGCCGAGGAGTCGTCAGCCGATGTCGCCAAGCGAGTGGCCCTGGTCAGGGCGCTCGCGTCGGGCCGTGGGGCAGCCACCAATGCCGAACTGACCGAGGCCCAACTCGAGGTGCATGCCCCGCTCACCGATGAGGCCCGCACCACCATTCGCGATGCGTTGGTGAGTGGCCGGTTGAGTGGGCGTGGTCTGCGACGGGTTCGGTGCGTGGCCCGGACCATCAGAGACCTCGACGATGCCGGCACCGAGATCCGAGAGTGCGATGTTGCGGCGGCGCTCTCGTTGCGGGCCCGTCCGGTGATGGGAGGCGACCATGACTGAACGCCAGCTCGACCTGGCGTGTCTGGCCGGGCTGCCATCGGCCACGCCCCACCGGCTGGCCCGTCTGCTCAGGGGCCGCCAACCAGACGAAGCCTGGGCGCTGGTCCGCTCGCGAAGAGTCCCGTCCGGTGTGGCCCCCACCAAGGTGATCGAGGCATGGTCGAATGCCGCCGCCATGGTCGACCGCGACTTCCACCAACACGTGATCGACGATCGGAGGATCAGGGTCACGTGCCTCCACGACGCCGACCACCCCGATCGTCTTCGCTCCGACATCGACCCTGCTCCGGTGATATTCAGTGTCGGTCACCAGACCCCCGAAGACCCACCGAGGGTGGCCGTCATCGGCACCCGCAGATGCCCTCCCGTCGGTCGTGG
>CAZDYO010000377.1:0-3435 GCA_964509555.1 uncultured Acidimicrobiales bacterium | reverse complement strand
CTGCCGAAGCCGAAAGAAGATGCAATCGTCCTGGAAGGGACCGTCACCGAGTCGCTACCCAACGCCATGTTTCGGGTGGAGCTCCAGAACGGCCACCAGGTCCTGGCCCACATAAGCGGGAAGATGCGGATGCACTACATCCGGATCCTGCCGGGAGATCGCGTCCAGGTGGAGTTAACCCCATACGACCTCGAACGAGGCCGTATCACATATCGCTACAAGTAGCCCGGCCCAACGGCTGGCGATCAGACGGCCGTTCGACGGCCGGGAGAAAAATGAAGGTTCGACCAAGCGTCAAGAAAATCTGTGACAAGTGCAAAGTGATCCGTCGCCGCGGCAGGGTGATGGTCATCTGCGAAAACCCGCGTCACAAGCAGAGGCAGGGCTGAGATGGCACGCATCAGTGGGGTAGACATTCCCCGTGACAAGCAGGTGGGCACATCCCTCACCTACGTATTCGGCATCGGCGGCACCACCGCCGCCAACATCTGCCGCGACACCGAGATCGAACCCGCGACGCGGGTACGGGATCTGACCGACGATGAAGTGGCCCGCATTCGTGCCTACATCGACGCCAACCTCCAGGTTGAGGGTGACCTCCGACGTGAGATCTCCCAGGACATCAAGCGCAAGATGGAGATTGGCTGCTATCAGGGTCTTCGGCATCGTCGAGGTCTCCCGGTGAGGGGTCAGCGCACCCACACCAACGCACGTACTCGCAAGGGACCGAAGAAGACGGTTGCCGGCAAGAAGAAGGTTGGTAAGTAATGGCCACTCCGTCGCAGGGCGCCCGCCGCACCCGCAAGCGTGAGCGCAAGAACGTCACCCATGGCGTCGCCCACATCAAGAGCTCCTTCAACAACACGATCATCACCATCGCCGACCAGCAGGGCAACGTCCTCGCATGGGCATCGGCCGGCAATGTCGGGTTCAAGGGTTCCCGCAAGTCCACTCCGTTCGCCGCTCAGATGGCCGCCGAAAACGCTGCCCGCCGGGCGATGGAACACGGTGTGCGCAAAGTCGATGTGCAGGTCAAGGGCCCGGGTTCGGGTCGAGAGACCGCCATCCGCTCCATCCAGAACGCAGGAATCGAAGTAACCGGGATCAAGGATTGCACTCCTGTCCCTCACAATGGCTGCCGTCAGAACAAACGGCGGAGGGTCTGATATGTCTCGTTACACCGGACCGAGGGCGCGTGTCTCGCGTCGCCTCGGAACCAACATTTGGGGAACCAAGGGCGAAACCATCGCTCTCGACAAGCGTCCCTACCCGCCGGGCGAACACGGCCGCTCGCGTCGCCGGGGCTCGGTTTCCGAGTACCTGATGCAGCTTCAGGAGAAGCAGAAGGCTCGCTTCTCCTACGGGCTCACCGAGCGTCAGTTCCGCAATCTCTTCGCCGAGGCCAACCGCCGTCAGGGCGTAACCGGCGAAAACATGCTGCGTTATCTCGAGCTCCGTCTCGACAACGTGGTGTATCGCTGCGGATGGGGCGCCACCCGCCCACAGGCTCGTCAGTTCGTCAACCACGGCCACATCAACGTCAACGGTCGCCGCGTCGACATCCCGAGCTATCGCCTGCGCAAGGGCGACGTCGTTGAACTGCGTGCCAAGGTGCGCGAGGCCGCTCCCATACAGTGGAACCTCGACGTGCTCGACCGCACCCCTCCGGCATGGCTGGAGAAGGGCGAGGAATTCCAGTTCATCGTTCGTGAGCTCCCGATTCGTGAGCAGATCGACATCCCAGTCCGAGAGCAGCTCATCGTTGAGCTGTACTCCAAGTAGCGGAGGCATCACGTTGCTCACCATCCAACGGCCAACGGTGGAAGCGCTCGGCGAGGCCGAGGGAAACACCCAGCAGTTCGAGATCTCGCCTTTGGAGCGTGGTTTCGGATACTCGCTGGGAAACTCCCTTCGGCGCACCCTGCTCTCTTCGATCCCGGGGGCTGCTGTCACCCAGGTTCGTTTCGACGACGCCCTCCACGAGTTCGCCACCATCACCGGCGTTGCCGAGGATGTCACCGACATCATCTTGAACATCAAGGACATTGTCCTCACCGTTCACAGCGATGAGCCGGTCACCCTGCGTCTCGACGCCCGTGGCCCCGGTGAAGTCACCGCCGGCGACATCCAGACCCACCCCGATGTCGAGATTCAGAACACCGACCTCGTGTTGGCCACCCTCAACGAGAAGGGTCGCCTGGCGATCGATCTCACCGTTCAGAAGGGCCGCGGCTACACGCCGGCCATGAAGAACAAGAGCGGCAACACGATCGGTGTCATTCCGATCGATTCGATCTACTCACCGATCCGTCGGGTGTCGATCGAGGTCGAGTCGGCCGGTGTCGAGCAGTCCGGCGACTACGACCGTCTCATGATCGAGATCGAGACCGACGGCACCATCAGCCCCCGCGAGGCTCTCGCCTCGGCCGGTTCGACCCTGCGCACGCTCGTCCAACTCGTCGAGGAGATGAGCGACGAGCCCCAGGGCCTCGAGCTCGGCGAGGCCATTCAGGTTGCTGCCGGCGGTCCCGACATGGATCTCCCGATCGAGGATCTCGAGCTTTCGGAACGTCCCCGCAACTGCCTCAAGCGTGCCCAGGTCAACAGCGTGGGCGAGCTCCTTCAGAAATCAGAAGACGATCTTCTGGCCATCACGAACTTCGGTCAGAAGAGCCTCGACGAGGTAATCGCCAAGCTTGATGAGCGAGGCCTCTCGCTCCGGAACAGAGACTGACATGCCAGCAACTCCACGCAAGGGTCGTCGCTTCGGCGGCAGCTCCCAGCATCAGAAGCTGATGATGGCCAATCTGGTCGCATCGTTAATCGCCGCCGAGGGAATCGTCACCACCGAGGCCAAGGCCAAGGCTCTTCGCCCGGTCGCCGAGAAGATGATCACCAAGGCCCGCAAGGGCGGTCTCCACAACCACCGTCAGGTGGTGAGGTTCCTGGGCGATCGCGAGATGGCCTCGAAGCTCTTCGATGAGATCGGTCCTCGCTACGAAGATCGCCAGGGCGGCTACACCCGAATCATCAAGCTGGGTCCTCGTCAGGGCGACAACGCCCCGATGGCCCGCATCGAACTGGTCTGAACCAGCCAAGAATCCCTTTGCCACCGCCGCCCGGAATGACCCGGGTGCGGATGGCCGTCGCCTACGACGGTGCCGAATTCCATGGTTTCGCGAGAAACCCGGGAGTCGTCACCGTCGCCGGCGCGTTGGAGGAGGCGCTGGGTTCTGTTCTGCGTCACGACGTCGACATAACCTGCTCCGGTCGCACCGATCGCGGTGTCCACGCCCGGGAGCAGGTGGTGAGCTTCGACGCCGATGCCGATTTCTTCGATCCCGTGGCCGTGCAACGGGCGGTGAACCGAATCCTGAGGCCGGTGATAGTGGTTCGCGATGTGAGGTCCACCGACCCGACATTTTGTGCACGGCT
>CAZDYO010000376.1:0-3447 GCA_964509555.1 uncultured Acidimicrobiales bacterium | reverse complement strand
TACGCCGCGTGATTTCCGCGCGGTCGGGATTCTCTCGGGGTGGTTCACCTGACTGGAAGAACCAACGCCCGTCTGCGAACCCACCGACCGGATGACCCGGCCGGAGCGACCGCAAGGCTAATGGCAAATCACCGCGGATCCTCCCGCGCTCGCCTTTGAGGCCCGGGTGGCGGTTCTGTCCTGCGGTAGTCGTGGGCCGATCGGACCATGGTGACTGTGCCGCTCTGCCTCTAGTCTCACTTGTGCGACTCAGCGGTGAGTCCTAATTGGGGTGACATCCAAGCAGTCAGGAAGAAACGGGAAATGAGAATCAATATCGGGCGGACACGACGTTGGCTCATCGCGATTGCGGCGGCATCGGTGTCATTCGCCGTGGCGGCGACCGTGCCGCCCTCCCCGGTTGGCGCGGTGGCTGGCCCCACCGCCTGCGACCGCCTGGCGTGGTCGGGATCCGACGGGGTCACTCCTCAGGTCTGGGCCGCCAATGACGACGGCACCAGCAGGGTGTCGATCTCCAACAACCCCCCTCTGGGATCACCGACCGACAACCGCTCGGTGTTCTGGTCGAGCGACGGATCACGAATCGCATGGTCCGGTTTCAACGGGACTTCATACCAGATCTTCATCTCCGATCCCACCGGCGCTGGCCGGACGGAGATCTCCGACCTGATGACCCCGAATGTGCCCTACGACAACGGCGCTGTCGACTGGTCGCCAGACGATTCCAAGATCGCCTGGAGCGGCCACGACGGATCGAATTTCCAGATTTACGTGGCAAATCCCGATGGCAGCAGCCAAGCCAAGATTTCAGTCTCTCCCATGGAGCCCACCGCCGATCCCACCCGCAACCGCGATCCGCAGTGGTCCCCGGACGGAAGTCAGCTGGCCTGGTCGGGTGTGCAGGGCGGCACCGGACCCGGAACAGGGATTCAGCAGATCTGGGTGGCCAACGCCGACGGCACCAATCGTCGAGTGGTTTCGAGCGTGGGGCCGGGCGTGGCTCCCACACTCAACCGGTATCCGCAGTGGTCGCCCGATGGCACCATGCTCAGCTGGTCCGGTCGTGATTCCAGCGCAGTGGATCAGATATTCGTGGCCAACGCCGACGGCACGAATCGACATGTGATCTCCAATGTCCCCGCGGTCGGTGCGCCGACCGCCAACCGGACACCGCGTTGGTCCCCGGGCGGCACCAGAGTCGCGTGGACGGGGTTCGATGCAACATCGGCAAGCGACCAGATCTGGGTCGCAAATGCCGACGGCACCGGAAGGGTCGCCCTGTCATCGGTCGATTCCGGGGTCGACCCGATCGGTAATCAGCATCCCGAGTGGTCACCCGATGGTATGAGGGTGGCCTGGCAGGGCAAGGTTGTCACCACCGAGATCTTCGTAGCCGACGCCGACGGGCTTGGTCGCCACACGATCTCCGACGTGTCGCCAGGAACCGACCCCACGGTCAATCAGCAGCCGATGTGGCGTCACCGCGAGGTGGTGCTGTCCCTTACCCGCAGTGTCACACCCATGGTGCCCGGCTCATCCGTGTCGATCACGGTCACGGTCGGCACGAACTGCCCCACATCCGATCTGGTTGTGAGCGGTGTGACCCTGCCGTGCCTCGGGTCGGTGGCCACATCGGCCACGGTGGGGACCGTGTCGGCTGGCGGAGTTTGGACCATCGGAATGCTCGACGGCACCGCGACCGCCACATTGTCCGGGGTGGTCAGGCCATCCGGGATCTGCACCAACACGGTGACGATCACCTCGTCGTCTCCTCCCGAGCCTGTTCCATCGACCGTGGTGATCGGACGGGTCGGAGCCGACGCCATCCAACCGTGCGACTACTCGCCGACGCCGTTCACCGATGTTGCGCCCACATCGTTTGCGTTCCGTGACGTTGCCTGCATCTACCATCTGGGAATCACCGGTGGCACCACGGCCACCACCTACTCGCCGAGGCGGACGGTCACCCGTCGACAGATGGCATCCTTCCTCGCTCGGCTCTGGCGCAGTTCGGGCGGGTCGTGCGATTTCTCGCCGACACCGTTCACCGACCTGGATCCGGATTCGTTCGCGTTCCGCGACATCGCCTGCATCTACCATCTGGGAATCACCGGTGGCACCACGGCCACCACCTATTCGCCGGCGGACAATGTCACCCGTGAGCAGATGGCTGCCTTCCTCGCCCGTCTTTGGCGAGTACTCGGAGGCCCTTGTGATTCAGCCTCCACCCCCTTCTCGGATCTGGAAACGGACTCGTTCTCGTTCGACGACGTGGCCTGCATCTACCATCTCGGTGTCACCACCGGTACCGGTGCCACCACCTACTCGCCGGCAAACGATGTCACCCGTGAGCAGATGGCGTCGTTCCTGGCCCGGTTGTGGCGCAGCGCCGCCGCCGATGGCCTGAGGGGGACCTGAGCTAGCCCAACGCGATTCTTGCCAGGCCCACGATCGAGATGGTTGTCAGCAACCCCAGGGTGATGCGCCGGAACCGCTCGGGCGGGGTCTTGTCGAAGGTCGATGATCCAACGAGGATTCCGATCAGCAGCAGGGGCAGCGCGAGCACGATTCGTGTCGCGGCGTGGTCCGAGATGTCTCCCCGTGCCCCTATCAGGCCGAGCACGGCGATGTCGGAGATGAAAAAGTAGGCGATCAGGGTTGAGCGCATGGCCGCGGGGGTGATGGTCATGAAGCTCATCGCCAACACGATCACCAGGCCTGACAGAGCGGTCGCTCCGTTGACCACTCCGGCCACCACGCCGACCAGGAAGAACAGTCTGAGTGTCGGCCCGATGGTTGACTTGTGCTTGAGTAGTAGTGCGAGGCTCACCATCGCGAGGACCCCGAATGTCACCGCCCGCAACACGTCGGGATCGATGCTCGTGAGGATTGCCACTCCAACCGGATTACCGACGAGTGCAGCAGCGATCAGCACCCAGAGATGGGGCCATTTGATGTCGCTCCAAACCGATGGCACCTGGATGACGCTGCCCACAACCTCGAAAGCGAGAGCCAACTGGACCGCCTCGACGGGGTCGATGATGAACGACAGCCCGGCGACGAGCACCGCCGACAGAGCGAACCCGGTGAGGCCGCGGATGTAGGCAGCCAGCAGCACCACGCCGGCAGCGAATACCGTTTCCGATGCGGACAGGCCGATTCCGCTGCCGATGAGTAGGCTGAGCACCCGGTGAGGCTACGGCACGACGAGCCCAGGGAGTGTCGGCAATGAACCTCGATTTGCTCGACCGGCGGGGCGATTTCGATCTGCCGACCGACCGGGTGTGGCTGAACGCCTCCCATCAGGGCCCGCTGCCCACCCGCGCTGCCGACGCGGTGGCCGAGATGGTCCATTGGAAACAGCAGCCTCACCACATGATGACGCCGGCGCCGTTCACCGATGTTCCCGAGCGGCTTCGATCAGCGTTGGCCGGTCTGCTCGCGGTT
>CAZDYO010000375.1:0-3447 GCA_964509555.1 uncultured Acidimicrobiales bacterium | reverse complement strand
CACATCGATGGCTTCCGCGGCAACGGCCGGAAGGTCGTCGTTTCTGCGAAACACGTCGACGATGTCGGGCACCAGCGGGAGTTCCCGCAGCGACGGGTAGACGGGTTGGCCCAGGATCTCCGACTCCCGGGGGTTGACCAGATAGACATCGAAGTCGGTGGAGGAACTCAGTAGGTAGGTGGCCACGAAATTGCTTGACCGAGCCGGGTTGGATGACGCCCCCACGATGGCCACGGTTCTCGACCGTCGAATAATATCGAGGCGCTCCGACGGCCCCGGTGGGGTCCATCCGGCGATTGGGGGATGATCCGACTCGGCCATCATGCACCTGCCTTGTCCAGCGCTTGATCGATGTCCCAGATGATGTCGTCGATATCTTCGAGCCCCACGGAGATTCGCACCATGTCGGGGGTGACCCCGGCAGCGTCGAGCTGATCGTCGGTGAGTTGCTGGTGGGTGGTGGACGCAGGATGAAGCACGAGCGTGCGGGCATCGCCGATGTTGGCGAGGTGGCTCACCATTTGGAGGTTTTCGATGAATCCGGATCCGGCCGCCCGCCCACCCTCGACCCCGAACGTGAACACCGCACCCGGTCCCTTGGGCAGGTACTTGGCGGCGAGGTGATGGTGGGGCGACTCGGGCAGCCCGGCGTATCTCACCCACGCGACACGGGGATCCGCGTCGAGCCACTCGGCGACCCGGAGGGCGTTGGCCACGTGTTCCTCCATCCGCTGCGGAAGAGTTTCGAGCCCTTGAAGAAACATGAACGCGTTGAATGGTGAGAGGCTGGCGCCGACGTCACGAAGTTGCTCGGCCCGGACCTTCGAGCAGTAGGCGTATTCGCCGAAATTCTCCCACCATCTGAGGTTGTTGTAGCTGGCCACCGGTTCGGTCATCTCCGGGAATCGCCCCGACCCCCAATCGAAGCGACCGGATTCGACGATCACCCCTCCGATCGAGGTGCCGTGGCCCCCGATGAACTTGGTGGCCGAATGGATGACGATGTCGGCGCCCCACTCCATCGGACGACACAAATAGGGAGTGGCGAAGGTCGAGTCGATGACCAGGGGCAACCCGTGGGAATGGGCCACGCCGGCCAACTCTTCGATGTCGGCGATCTCCCCTGATGGGTTGCCGATGGTCTCGGTGTAGAGCAACTTGGTGTGGTCGGTGATGGCAGCCTCGAACGCCGATGGGTCGGAGGCGTCGACGAAGGTGGTCTCGACCCCGAGACGGGCCAAGGTGACCGAGAACTGGGTGATGGTGCCGCCGTAGAGGCTGGAGCTGGCGACGATGTGATCGCCGGCACCGGCCAGGGCAGTGACCGAGAGAAACTCCGCGGCCTGTCCCGAGGCGGTGGCCACCGCGCCTATGCCGCCTTCGAGGCTGGCCATGCGCTCCTCGAAGGCCGAGGTGGTCGGGTTGCCGATGCGGCTGTAGATCAGGCCGAATTTCTGCAATGCGAACAGGTCGGCAGCGTCCTCGGTGTCTTCGAAGACGAAACTGGTTGATTGGTAGATGGGCACGGCCCGGGCGCCGGTGGCCGAGTCGGGCCGTCCGCCGGCGTGTAGCGCTCTGGTGCGGAATCCCCATTCGTGATCGGTCATTCACCGACTCTAGGTGGTGGCCGTCGATCCCTCTAGCCTGAGCCGCATGTTCGCCAGCCGACTCGCCCGCGCCCGCACCATGATGGAGGCCCAAGGGGTCGACGTGATGCTGCTCTCTGTGGGGGCCGACCTTCCCTACTTCTGTGGATATGAGGCCATGCCCCTCGAGCGGCTCACCATGCTGGTGGTTCGAAGAGATGGTGAGGCAACTCTTGTCGTGCCCGGGTTGGAGGCCCCTCGCGTGGTCGAACGACCCGACGTGTTCTCCATGCGGCCCTGGGCCGAAACCGACGACCCGATCTCCATCGTTGCCGACTTGGCGGGCCCGGCGTCAACGGCAGTGATCGGGGACCACACCTGGGCCGGCTTCCTCGTCGACCTTCACGCAGTGATGCCGTCCACGGTGTTTCGTCGGGCCTCCACGATTACCAGCCCGATCCGTTCGGTCAAGGAGCCCGACGAGATCAGTCGCCTGCGGATGGCCTCGGCGGCGGTCGATCGCATCGCGTCGCGCCTTCAGGCCGGTGAGATCCCGCTGGTGGGGCGAACCGAAGCCGATGTGTCGGCCGAGCTTGGGCGTCAGATCATCGACGAGGGCCACGATCGCGTCAACTTCGCGATCGTTGCCGCGGGGGAGAACGCGGCCAGCCCGCATCACGAACCCGGCGCGCGTGTGATCCGGCACGGCGAATCGGTGCTGTGCGATTTCGGGGGCACGATGATCGGACCCGACGGTGTCGGGTACTGCTCCGACATCACCCGTTGTGTCTCGATCGGTGAGCCTCCAACCGAGTTCGCCGAACTCCACGATGTGCTTGTCGAGGCCCAGAGGGCATCAGTGGAGGCGGCCACGGTCGGTACCCCCTGCCAGGAGATCGACCGCGTCGGAAGGTCGGTGATAACCGGCGCCGGTTTGGGCGACTTCTTCGTGCACCGCACCGGCCACGGCATCGGGGTCGAGGCCCATGAGGATCCCTACATCGTCGAAGGCAACGAGACCCCACTGGTGGTCGGCCACGCCTTCTCGGTCGAGCCCGGCATTTACATCCCGGGACGTTGGGGCGCGAGGCTCGAGGACATCGTCGTTGCCGCGGCCGACGGGCCCGACTCGCTGAATCTCGTCGACCACTCACTCGCGGTCGTCGACTCGTGATCAGACTCGATGCCGCGACGGTTCTCGTCCAGTGGGCCGCCGGTGGATGGCTCTTCTTGTGGGTCACGACCCGGCGCCGTGAGGTGGGCCTCGGATACGGATGGCTGCAGCGCCTCATCTTCTTGTTGATGGCGGGTGGGTCGTTGATCTCGGCCTTCGCCACTGATCCAACCTGGACTCGTGAGATCGCAACGATGGCGTTCGTGGCCGTGGGGCTGGGCGCTCTTGTCATGTCGATCGTGCTGAAGTCCGCGGGCGTGGCCGGGCAACGCGGCATGGTGGAGAAGCGCACCGAGCGTGTGGCTGCCATGACCGGCATCGACCGCGATGAGCAGCGATTCGACACATCGGCCCGGGAGTTTCCGCCGGTGCTTGATCTCATTGCCGCGCTGGTGGGCATGGCGGCGGTGTTCTTCGGCGGTGTGGCTGCCGGCGATCCCGCCCTGCTGTCGGTCTCACGAGCTGTCGTGGGCGCTCTGTTCCTGGGTGCCGTGTCAGATGCGATGCTGCTCGGACACTGGTATCTCGTGCAGCCGGGCCTGGCCCGCGGGCCGATTCTGGAACTGGTGCGCTGGACCGGGATCCTGTGGCTTCCCGAGACATTGGTGATGCTCTGGCCCACAGGGATGGTGTCGGTGTGGACCGGCGCAATCGACGATGGCTACAACGGTCTGCTCGGCTGGTACT
>CAZDYO010000374.1:0-3448 GCA_964509555.1 uncultured Acidimicrobiales bacterium | reverse complement strand
CATCTCCGGCTTGGGGACGACCGGACCGGCCTCCATGTCGGTGTGGATCTCGTCGCCGGTCCGATCGAGGAACCCGGTGTTGATGAACACCACCCGCTCGCGGGCGGCCTCAATGCAGCCGGCGAGGTTGAGCGACGTGCGCCGCTCCTCGTCCATGATCCCCATCTTGAGGGTGTTGGTTTCGAGACCGAGGCCCTCCTCAACCCGCCCGAACAGCTCGGTGGCCAACGCCACCTCGGCAGGGCCGTGCATCTTGGGCTTGACGATGTAGATCGAACCTTCGCGGCTGTTTCGGAAGTTGCCATTGCCCTGGAGATCGTGGAGGGCCGCGAGCGAGGTGACCATCGCATCGAGGATGGTTTCGGGAATCGGCCGGCCTTGGAACAGGACGGCGTCGACATCAAGGTGCAGACCCACGTTTCGCACCAGCATCAGGCTGCGACCGGGAACGGTGACGGTGCCTCCATCGGGAGCGGTGTAGGTGCGGTCGTCGACCAGAACCCGATCGACGGTCTTTCCGGCCTTTTGGAAGGTGGCCCGGAGGCTGCCCTTCATGAGGCCGAGCCAGTTTCGGTAGACGTGGATCTTGTCGGAGGTGTCGACCGCCGACACCGAATCTTCCAGATCCATGATGGAGGTGATCGCCGATTCGATGTGAATGTCGGCCACCCCGGCGGTGTCGGTGCTGCCGATAGGTGAGTCGGGGTCGAGGCGAATCTCGATGTGGAGACCATGGTGGGCGAGAAGTATCGCTGACGGGTGTTCGGTCCGCCCCGAGTAGCCGACGAAACCGTCCGGGTCGTCGAGACCGGTGATCGAGCCGTCTATGAGAGCGATGCTGAGCTGCCCGTCGACCACCGTGTAGCCGGATGCATCGGCGTGTGAGCCCGACTGGAGTGGCGCGCTCTGATCGAGAAAGCGGCGACCGAACGCTATGACTTTGTCGCCACGCACCGGGTTGTAGCCGTCACCTTTGTCGGCGCCATCGGTTTCGGGGATGACGTCGGTGCCGTAGAGGGCGTCGTAGAGGCTCCCCCACCGAGCATTGGCCGCGTTGAGCGAGTAGCGGGCGTTGTCGAGGGGCACCACGAGCTGGGGCCCGCTGATCGACGCGATCTCAGGGTCGACCCGGTCTGTTGAGATGCTGAACGGGGTTGGGGCCGGCTCAATGTAACCGATGTCGACCAGGAACTCGTGGTATGCCTCCGGGTCGTGGTCCGTGCCGAAATGGGATCGATGCCAGTCGTCGATCTGCGCCTGCAGCTCCGCCCGGCGGGCCAGCAGCTCACGACCTTTGGGGGCCAGGTCGCTGACGATCGCCTCGAGCGACGCCCAGAACCCGGCCGGGTCGACACCGGTGCCGGGTATGACCAGCCCCACTATGAAATCGTGGAACGACTCGGCGATGCTCAGGGCTCCGACGGTTGTGCGTGGCTCGCTCATTCGGTGATCACCTGCTGGGTTGATGGTCAGCGGACGGGCCGATCCTAGTGGTGGGCGTTCGCGGCGTATCCGGCCGGCCGGCGCAACGATGAGCGATCTTTCAGCGCACGGCCCGGTAGACGCCGCTCGCGCGTTTGGACCTGGTGAACACGATCTGCCACAGCTGCATCACCCTCACCCTGAAGCTCGCCGCCGACCCGCACAGGTAGTAGTTCCATGTTCGACGGAACCGTTCGTCGTAGGCAGGAATCTCACCCCAACGGTCATCGATGTTGTGCTTCCACTCCATCAGGGTTCGGTCGTAGTCGGGTCCGAAGTTGTGGATGTCCTCGACCGCCCAAATGGATTCGGTGGCCCCGGTGATCTGATGAAGAGACGGCAGCACACCGCCGGGGAAGATGTACTTGTCGAACCATGGGTCGACGGTGTTCTTCGACACGTTGGACCCGATCGTGTGGTGGAGCATCATCCCGTCGGGCGTGAGCAGCTCGGCGCACTTGTCGAAGAAGGTCTGGAAGTTGCGGGGCCCGACGTGTTCCATCATCCCCACCGACACGATCCGGTCGAACGTTCCATCCATTTCGCGATAGTCGAGCTGGCGGATGCGAACCGGCAAGCCCGCGCATCGTTGCTCGGCTACTTTCACCTGCTCGGCCGCCGGGGAGATACCAGTGACGTGCACGTCGTAGCGTTCGGCTGCGAACTGGGCCAGCCCGCCCCACCCGCAGCCGATGTCGAGCATGTTCATTCCTTGCTCGAGTCCGAGCTTGCGACAGATAAGGTCGAGCTTGGCCTCCTGAGCCGAGTCGAGATCATCGGCTTCCCGCCAGTAGGCACAGCTGTAAATCATGCGCTTGTCGAGCATTCGTTCGTAGAGGTCGTTGCCGATGTCGTAGTGGGCCGAGGCGTTGCGCTTCGCTCGGTTCAGGCTCTGACGGTTCACCAGCGATGACTTGGCGGCCATCGCGATCAGCTTCGGGCTGCGCTTCACCTTGTCGCGTAGGTCGGCGCTCTGGGCCACCGAAAGGAAGACATCGAGTTCGTTGGCGTCCCACCAACCGTCCTGGTAGGCCTCGGCCAGACCGAACTCACGGTCGCGCAGGGCGCGGTCCCACATCCGCTGGTCGTGGACATGGATGTCACACGGTCGGCTGCCCCCGACTTCAATGCCGATGCTTTCCAGCAGTTCTCGACAGACCTTCTCTGAGCTCACCCGATTTCCTTCCTCGAATGGCGGGGAAGAATCTTCGCGCGTTTCGGGGCGCTGCGCACCCCCGGCAGGACTCGAACCTGCAACCTGCGAGGTAGAAGCTCGCTGCTCTATCCATTTGAGCTACGGGGGCCTGCGGAAAGGCTAGAGCCGACGAACGAAACACCACGCCGGTTTTGAACAAGCCCGATATGATCTTGCGTCTGCCGGCTTCGGCCAGCGTGGTGACCGTAGCTCAGTTGGTTAGAGCGCCTGGTTGTGGTCCAGGAGGTCGGGGGTTCGATTCCCCTCGGTCACCCCAAGAGCTGCCCTCTTCGGGGTTGCTCCGCAGAATCGGGTCGCTACGATTGCAACCCGCACAGGCGCCTCTAGCTCAATTGGTAGAGCATCGGACTCTTAATCCGCAGGTTCTGGGTTCAAGTCCCAGGGGGCGTACCACACATAACGGCTGGTCAGCGGTGGTTTTCGTGTCGGGCGACATGCCGTCGGGTGCCGAATCGGGTGCCCAAATTGGCCAAATAGACTGCTCTATAGACTGCAGCAGTCTGTGCTGGCCCGGTTCATGCTGGACATTGCAGCTCCAGTAGGTGGGCGACAGTCCCCTCACACCGCCGTGACCGCAGCAGTTGACACGATCTCGGTTATCAATACCTCCCGCCGGTCTTTCAACCTCATCAGCGTCTGCTCCATCTCCGGACACGTCAGAGCCACTCTCGCGGACAGCGCCCGTAGGCAGCAAACTTCGTCGGCGCGATCAGGCCACGGGCCAGACGCCGAGTGAGGCCTCTTTCGAAC
>CAZDYO010000373.1:0-3466 GCA_964509555.1 uncultured Acidimicrobiales bacterium | reverse complement strand
CGACCCGCTTCCGATCTGAATTAACGATCATCGCTCCTTCAACATCTCTCCGCAACCGCACTATCGCACCGGACCGCGAAAGTCAATACCACCGGCCGTCAGGGCCAAACCACCGCCATTCTGAACCGCGGCGTTGAATTCACCCATACCGGAAGCCACCGATGCCGCATTCGTCCGTCGAAACATCGCAATGGGTTCTGCATTGGAAATGGCATCGATCACAACGTGGCCTTTCTGACAACCGCTCGAGCCCCGTCCGATCTTGTTACGCCCCACCGACGCTCCAATGTTCACTGTTGCTATCACACCATCGCTACCCCACCACACCCACCAACGCAAACACCATCACCCAGACACCACCCGGGCCCTACTCCGGCCATGCCGCCCGCAGCCGCTGCCATGAATCGGTGAGGGCCTCGGGAAGCACCCTGGCATCGGCGACGGCGGTCATGAAGTTGGTGTCGCCGGCCCATCTCGGCACGATGTGGACGTGGAGATGGTCGGGCACTCCGGCCCCGGCGCCACGGCCCAGGTTGAGGCCCACGTTGACACCGTCGGGCTCGTAGGCGGCCTTCACCGCGGCCACACCGCTGCGCACCGACGACCACAACTCGGCGTGTTCGTCGGCGGTGAGATCCTCGAGCGCGGGCACGCCTCGCTTGGGCAACACCATCAGGTGCCCCGAGGTGTAGGGGTAGGCGTTGAGCAGCGCAAAGCAGGTGGTGCCCCGCCAGACGATGTAGGTCTCCTCGTCGGGCCGGCCCGAATTCAGGATCGACTCGAAGAGCGTGGACCCCTCGGCCGGCGATGGCGATCCGGTGCCCGCATCACGTATGTAGGGCATCCGCCATCCCGCCCACAGATGCTCGACCACCGGCGAAACCCGCTCAGGCCCGGGCCGCCACCTCGGCGGCCACACGGTCGATGAACTCGGCGACACCCACATCGCGCTCGGGCTTCTTCTCGCCGCGCTTGTTGACCCCGACGGTGTCGTTGGCCAGGTCGTCGTCGCCGACCACCAGCACGTAGGGCAGCTTCTGAACCTTGCCGTTGCGCACCCGCTTGCCGAGTGGCTCGGTGGCCGCAGCCACGCTCACCCGCAGACCCGCGGCCCGCAGGCGATCGGCCACACCGTCGGCGTAGTCGTGATGGACCTCGGCCACCGGCAGGATCCGCACCTGCTCGGGGGCCAGCCAGGCCGGGAACGCACCCGCGTAATGCTCCAACAGCACGCCGAAGAACCGCTCGACAGACCCGAACAGGGCCCGGTGGATCATCACCGGGCGCTTGCGTGAACCGTCGTCGGCCACGTATTCGAGATCGAATCGCTCCGGCAGGTTGAAGTCGAGCTGGATGGTGGAGAGCTGCCACGCCCGGCCGATGGCGTCGCGCACGTCGACATCGATCTTCGGGCCGTAGAACGCGCCGCCGCCATCGTCGACCACATAGTCGAGACCAGCCACGCCAAGGGCCTCACGCAGGCCATCGGTGGCCTGATCCCACAGCTCGTCTTCGCCAACAGACTTCTCGGGCGGACGGGTGGAGAGCTTGGCCTGGAAATCCTCGAAGCCGAACGAGCGCAACACGTCGAGCACGAACGCCAGCAGCGACGACAGCTCGTTGGCGATGTCTTCTCGGGTGCAGAAAATGTGGCTGTCGTCCTGGGTGAAACCACGGCTCCGCAACAGGCCATGGACCGCGCCCGACAGCTCGTAGCGGTAGACCGCGCCGAGCTCGAACAGGCGCAGCGGCAGCTCCCGGTAGCTGCGCAGGTTCGACTTGTAGATCATCACGTGAAACGGGCAGTTCATGGGCTTCGGGTAGTAGCTGGCGCCGTCCATCTCCATGGCCGGATACATGCTGTCGGCATAGAAATCGAGATGGCCGGAGGTCTCCCAAAGCACCGACTTGGCGATGTGGGGAGAGAACACGAACTCATAGCCGCCATGCTCGTGGCGGTCACGCGAGTAGTCCTCCATGATCTTGCGGACCAGAGCACCCTTTGGATGCCAGACCGCCAGCCCCGGGCCGAGCTCCTCGGGCCACGACACCAGATCAAGCTCCTTGGCCAGACGCCTATGGTCGCGTTTCTCGGCTTCGGCCAAGTGTTGGAGGTGGGTCTTGAGATCCTTCTTCGACGCCCAGGCGGTGCCGTAGATGCGCTGCAGCATCGGACGGGTGACATCTCCGCGCCAGTAGGCGCCGGCCACCGACTGGAGCTTGAAATGCCCGAGCCGACCGGTGGACGGCACGTGGGGGCCGGTACACATGTCCCGAAAAGTCTCGGCTCGCAATATGTCGCCGTTGGCGTAGTAGCTGATGGTGTCGGCGGCGGCGACCTCGCCGGCAACGTCGGCACCGGCCTCGCCGCTGCTGACGCGCTCGATGATCTCAACCTTGAACGGACAGTCGGCGAAGAACTCGAGGGCCTCCTCGACCGGCAGTTCGTGGCGCACGAACGGCTGATCGGCGGCCACGATCTCACGCATGCGACCCTCGAGTCGTTCGAGATCGTCGTCGCTGATCGTGGCACCGTCGGGAAGCTCGACGTCGTAGTAGAACCCATTGTCGATCGGCGGGCCTATGGCCAACTGCGTGCCCGGGAACTCCTTGAGAAGAGCCTGGGCGAGAACATGGGCCGTGGAGTGACGGATGGTGTGGAGACCGCGAGGTGTCTCGGCGGTGACGATCTCCACCGAAGCGCCGTCGGGAAGCTCATCCCCGAGGTCGTGCTCCTCACCGTTGACCACGGTGATGACCGCCGCCGCAGCCAACCTTGAACCGATCGACGCCGCCAGGTCGGCTCCGGTGGAGCCGGCCTTGATTTCGCGTTTTGAGCCATCGGGCAGAGTTACCGAAATGAGATCTGACATACGGGTGCGAGGCTAGCGTCGACCTGCGCCGGTGGCAGGGAGTTCTCGGCCCGGGTCAGATCGCCTTGGGCCTGAGCACATCGGCCGACGACCTGCGGGGCGGCATCTCGGGATCGACGCTGGTCTGAAGCGTGGTGGTCGCCGGCTGTCGGCCCTTGGTGGCGTAGGTGTTCACGTAGTCCTGGCCGGTGAGCGCCCGGATCTCGAACATCAGCTGGTCGGTCATCTGGCGGTACCGCAGCCGCGTATCCGAGATCCGCTCCGATTCGGTCGGATGGATGGGATTTCCGAATCTGATCTCGGCGGGCATGAACGGCCTCGGACACTTGGCGTCGGGCGGCTGAATCCGTCTGGTGCCGAGAATTCCGACCGGCACGATCGGCGCTCCGGTGCGTACCGACAGCCGAGCCGCGCCGGTGTGGCCCTTGTGGAGGAAACCGGTGCGGGAACGGGTGCCCTCGGGGTAGATGCCGAACAGTTCACCCCGCTCGAGCAGGTCGGCCGCCGCGTCGAGAGCGCGTTGAGCGGAGTCTCCTCCACTGCGATCGATCGGGATCATGCCCAGCGCAGGGAACAACTTGCGGGTCTTCCAG
>CAZDYO010000372.1:0-3469 GCA_964509555.1 uncultured Acidimicrobiales bacterium | reverse complement strand
AACAGCGGTGCCCACGCATCGACGAACCCCTGTGGTTCGATACCGATCAATGATGCTCCGTATCCGTGCTGGAACACGAGGGTGGCGAACCCGAAACTTGCGGCTACGCCCACCAGGTTGAACAAGATCGACGAGATGGCAATCGGAAGGCTGCGGAAGACCACGAGCAGCAGCACGAACGCCACGATCATTATCAGCCCGGTCGCATATGGGGCGGTGCCCATGAGGGCATTTGTGAGGTCGTGATTCTGGGATCCCGGGCCCCCGAGTGTGGCGTCGGGTGCTACCCGCGAGAGCCCGGACCGCAATCGACCAACGAGCTCTGATGTTGCTTGATCGTCGACGGCTGTGGTCGGGATGACCCGCACGACGGTGCGCCCTTCGGCGGTTGGTTCTGCCACCACACGGGCATCGACCACTCCGCTGTCGGAAGTGGCCAGGCCCACCACAGCGGCGGAGATGTCTGTCGAAACGGTGATGAACAGTGGCGCTGCCGCGCCCGGGCCGAAGGCTTCGACCACGGTTTCGTATCCGTCTCGGCTCTGTGCCCCATGGTCCACCACCCGGGCGCCGGGCATGCCCAGTCGCATTCCGAGGGCCGGCGCCGCCAGCACGAGAAGGAGTCCGATGCCCATCGCCATTGTTATCCGGGGCCGACGCATTGCCGACGAGGTCCAGCGGGCCCAGCGACCCTCAGCGGCACGGTCCGGATCGTCCTCCGGCTTCGAGACCAACACCCGGTCACCGAGAATGACAAGTATTGCCGGAAGGAGAGTCAGCGAAGCCATTGCGGTCGCGGCGACCGACAGGATCATCCCGAGGGCCATTGAGCGGAACACCATCACCGGCACCAGGAAGACGGCGGCCAGAGACGCAATCACGGTGAATGCCGAGAGAAACACAGCCTTTCCTGCTGTGGAAAGCGTCGCACCGATGGCGTCGATCGGTTCGAGCCCGTCCTCTCGCTCTTCGCGGTATCGGGAGACGATGAAGAGGCTGTAGTCGATGCCCACGGCAAGGCCGATCATCATCGAGAAGTTCATTGACCACACCGAGAGCGGGGTGATGCCTGTGCCCAGGTGGAGCGCGGCGAACCCGACTGCTATACCGGACACGGCGAGGATGAGGGGCAGCCCGGCTGCAATGGCTGAACCGAAGGCCACGAAGAGAAGGATCAGTGTTGGCAGACCGGACAACAGCTCGGCCCTGTGGAGTGCGGCTTCGTTCTCGGCGTTGAAGTCGTGCCACACGGCCCATTCACCGGTGGTGTCGGCTTCCGCGCCGGCGGGCAGCTCGATGGAGTCGACCGTGGCCATCACCTCACCAGCCGACTCTGGAAGGTCGGAGTCGCTGGTGAAGTCGAGACCGACAGGGATGAGGATCGCCAATCCATCGCGGGCCATCAGACCTGATTCCGGCGGGAGTGCCAGGGGGTCGACCACAGTCGCCACGCCGGGGCTTCCCGACAATCCGGCAACCAGGGCCTCGACTCCGGATGGGTCGGAGGCGATCGGCGTGGACTGCCGGTAGGCCACGATCGCGGCTTCGGCACCGAGCTGAGGGAAGTCGGTTCGAAGCTCGTCTCTGACCTTCTGGGCGTCTGAGCCCTGCGCTTCCCAGCCCGCTCCCGACAGCGCTGAGGTGAGCGAGATGGCCAGCGGCGCGGCCACCAGAACCACGAGCGCCCAGACCGCCAGAACCAGTCGGGGTCTCCGGGCCGCGGAGCGACCCACACGGGCCAGCAGCCCGGGGCGGGTGCCTTTGGGCATGGTTTCGGACAGGGTCGGTCGATCCTCTGTGAGGGTCATGATCTTGTTCTCTTTCGGGTCTTTGAGTCAGGCCAGCTTGTTGAACATCTTCTGGACATCGGCGAGCTCATAGCCCTCCGACGCCGACCGCTCAGGGTCTTGCAGACACCAGGTGAGCCCGGCCGCCACAAGGACGAATCCGGCCTGGTCGAGGGCCTTGCCGGCAGCTGACATCTGATTGACGACGTCTCGACAGTCGCGGTTGTCAAGGAGCATCTGCTGAATGCCCCGAACCTGGCCCTCCACCTTCCGCAGGCGGCGGATCACATCGGCGACTGATTCCTCCGGCAAGTCCATTCGGGAGATCATAGGGGTACCCCCTGGGGTATAACAACATCACTCCAGGGGGTACATGCATCCTGAGCGCGGCTGCGTCGGCCCGATGGCGTGGGTGCTTGCCAACCACTTCTGACAATTCATGTAGCTTCACCCCATGGAGATGCACTACGCCACCGTGTGGGAATCAATCGCCGACACGATCCCCGACAAGCCCGCACTCAGCCACGGCCACACCACCCGGACATGGGCTGAGTACGACCAGCGCGCCTCGCGGATCGCCGCCGCGTTCACTGCCGCGGGCCTCGGACCCGACTCCAAGATCGGGTTCTACATGTACAACTGCAATGAATACATGGAGGCTCATTTCGCGGCCTTCAAGATGCGGGGCGTGGTGGTCAACATCAACTACCGCTACCTGGGCGACGAGCTCTGGTACCTGCTCGACAACTCCGATGCCGAGGCGCTCATGTTCCACTCGTCGCTCGGAGAGAGGGTCTCGCGGATTGTCGATCGACTTCCCAATCTGAAGCTGTTGATCGAGGTCCACGACGGGGCGGGTGCAGGTGCCGTGCCGGGAGCGGTCTCGTGGGACGACGCGATGTCGGGACACGATCCCATGCCTCGGATCACCCGGGCCGAAGACGACATCTACATGCTCTACACCGGTGGTACCACCGGCATGCCCAAGGGGGTCATGTACGCGATCGGCGGAATGGTCGCATCGTTCTCCCAAAGCGGATTTCCGATGCTCGGCCTGGAAGCTCCCGCCGATGCGGCCGCCATCTCCAAGCTGGTTCGTCAGGTTGCCGATCAGGGCGCACTCATGGTGTCGATCCCATGTGCGCCTCTCATGCACGGCACCGGCCTTTGGCTCGGGGCGTTGATTCCGATGCTTGCCGGTGCCCACGTGGTCACGCTCACCGACCGCAGCCTCAATGCCCACGAGATCCTCGAACTGGTCGAGCGCCACCGGGTCAGCAGCATCACGATCGTCGGCGACGCCTTCGCCAAGCCGATCATCGCCGCGATCGACGCAGGCAAGCCCGGAGGCGGCCATTACGACACATCCTCGATCAGGTTCATGTCCTCGTCGGGCGTGATGTGGACCAACGAGGTCAAACATGAACTCCTCGACCGCATCGAACAAGCCATCCTCATCGATGCCATGGGATCGACCGAAGGGTCAATGGGCACCCAGGTCACCGTCAAGGGACTCGACACCCCGACCGGCAGGTTCGAACAGGCGCCGACCACCAAGGTGTTCACCGACGACGACCGTGAGGTGGTGCCCGGGTCCGACGAGATCGGGATGATTGCCGCCGGGGGCAACGTCCCCCTCGGCTACTACAAGGATCCCCAGAAATCCGCGGCCACCTTCCGAG
>CAZDYO010000371.1:0-3498 GCA_964509555.1 uncultured Acidimicrobiales bacterium | reverse complement strand
CGCCACGCTGGCCGATGTTGACGGCCTGCCCGAAGGTTCAGACTCCTCGCTGCTCGCTGGGGTCGACCCGCCCGACCCGCCCGACAAGGTGCTCGAACGGCTCGGACCATTGAACGTGACGGTGCGCGACACCCCCGTGACCGACCTGCTGGCCGTGGCTTACGAGGCAGTGACCCGTAGCGGAGTCAGCCCAACCTGATCGCCTCGCCCTCCGGGGTCCACCACATCGAAAGCTGTTTTTCGGTGGCGCACCAACCGGGCAGCACCGTGTTGACCCTCACATTGTGGGGCCCGAAGGTTCGGACCATGGTGCCGGTGATTCCCACCATCCCCGACTTGGCGTGGATCATGGCCGGCGCGGTACCACTGGCGGCAGGCACCGGTTCCGTATAGCGTCACTCCGGTCAATCGACACTGAAATCCGGGGGCGCAATGGGGATGAAGAGAGTGGCGTTGGTCGCGGTGACTGCGATCGCCGCCACCGGACTGGGGACCGCGGCCGGGCTGACACCGAGCGCGGCACCGTCCAACGACAACTTCGCATCCGCGGCCCCGATACAACAAGGCGTGGAGTTGCGCTTCGACAACCGCCTTGCCACAGCGGAGGCCGGCGAGTCGGCCTGCAGTCTGGCTGACACCGTTCCCCAGAAGACCCTCTGGTGGAAGTTCACCGCCCCGACGGCGGGCGACTACGTTGCGTACGCCACCGGTTCCGATCACGACACTTCCGTGGTGTGGAATTCCGACATCGCCACCACCACCGGCAGTTGCAACGACGACGCATGGGACAGCTACGACGCTGTCGACACCGCGGTGACCCTCGCCGGCGGGGCCAGTCAGTACATCCAGGTGGAGCCCTACGACATGATCAGCCCCGGCTCCGGATCGGTTGGCGTTGTCAGGGTGGTCCCGGCATCCGATTCGTTTGCCACACGTATCCCGATTCCATTCGCAGCCGGATCACCCAACGCGGTTTTGGGACTGGCCCACACGGGTGCCGACACCGTCGAAACGGGGGAGCCGGTCGCATGCGGCACGGCCCCAGCTTTCACGAAGACCGAATGGTCGTCGTTCACCCCGAACAAGAGCGGCAGCTGGATGATCGAATCCAAGTCGACGGCGAGCACCAGCGTGGCCGTCTATTCGGGATCGCCGCTCTCTTCGCTGACCCTGCTCGATTGTTCCGCCGGATCCCGGCGTGCCGTGGTCGTCGATCTGGTCGCCGGGCAGTCCTACGCAGTGCAACTGTCAACCGACACCGCAGTCGCGCCCACCATCCTGCGTGCCGAACCGGTGTCCGTTCGTGGCATGTCGCAGAAGATCGCAGATGTGCAGGCCCTGTACAACTCCTCGAACTCGTCGGCGGTCCTGATCGCCGGCACCCGACCCGCGGTGGTGGTGAGCACAAAGCAACTGTCCGGCAATTTGGGGGAGGTCGTCTACTACGAGCGCTCCACCTCGGGCACTTGGTCGGCAACAACCATCCACACCGGGTCCCCGGCAGGTATTTCCGCAGAGGTGTCGATGGTGCTGATGCCCAACGGTCAACCGGCCGTCGCGTACTACGACAGCGTCGCGGGTTCGCTTCGCTATACCGAACGCAGCACCAGCGGCGTGTGGTCCGATGTGCTGGTCGACGCCGACGGACCCGGCACTTCGACCGATGTCGGCAACAGGCCTGATCTGGCCATTCTCGACAACGGCCAACCGGCCATTTCCTACTATGACAGCACAGCCAGTTCGCTGAGGTTCGCCGCCAGATCCACATCCGGTGTGTGGAACGATGTTCTGGTCGACGCCGACGGAAACGGAGCCGAGACCCCCGGAACGTCCCCCAGTTCCCTGGCCATCATCTCCGGTGTGCCCACGATCATCTACCAGGTGACTCCCAACGCTGCGGGTGACGACACCCAGCGCATCGCCAAGCTTGTCGGCACATGGAGCGACACCCTGCTGGCAGCGGACTTCGCCGGTCCGGCCGACATCACCCGGGGACCCGACGGTCAATGGCACGCCGTCGTGCAGGGCGCCTCCGACAACCACTCCCACTACGGCACCCTCAGCGGCGGCACCTGGACCTTCGACGATGTGTTGGCCGACCGGGACATGGCCGAGCAAGGCTGGAAGACCTCAGCCCTGAGGTTCGATCGTGACGGCAATCCCGTGGTGGTCTGGGTCGACTCGAACTCCTCGGACCGCGTGGGAGTGACCCGCCACGACAAGGCTTCGGACATGTGGGTGGAAGAGGTCTCGGTGAGCGCTCTCAGCAAGGTGGGAGACGCGAACTTCACCGGAATCCACGACATGTACACCAAGCAGATCGGGGCAACGGTCATGCCGGATGGCCGGATCGGATGGCTGGAGATCGACACCGAAACCGGCACGCTGCACTGGGTCGAGGACATGAATCGGGTGTGCCCCACCACGGCGACTCCGTTCACCGATGTGTCGCCGACCTCCTTCGCCGTGAGCGACGTGCCATGCATCTACGGCCTGGGAATAACCAACGGCACCACCAACACCACCTACAGCCCGAAGACCACGGTCACCCGTGCCCAGATGGCGTCGTTCCTGGCTCGTACCTACCGTGCTCTCACCGGTGAGCCCTGTGCCGGAGGGTCGACCCCGTTCACCGATGTGCCGCCCGGCAAGTTCTACACCGACGACGTGGGCTGCATATTCAGCCTGGGCGTCACCCACGGAACCGGTGCCACCACGTATGCCCCGGATGACAATGTGAGCCGTGAGCAGATGGCGGCGTTTCTGGGCCGTATCTACCGCGCCGTCACCAAGAATTCGTGCACGGGTTCGCCGACCTTCGTCGATGTCGACTCGTCGTCGTTCGCCTTCGGCGACATCGGATGCATCGCCTCGCTGGGAATCACCACCGGTACCAGCGCCACCACCTACAGCCCCGACGACAGCGTCACACGCGAGCAGATGGCGTCGTTCCTGGCCAGGCTGTGGCGCACCCCGGCAGCATTCCGGTAGTCCGTCGTCGGCGCGCCCTGCGTCGGCCGTGTGGCCCTCCGAGAATGTCATACCCCGTCCGTAATCTGGGGTCTTCATCCTGATGATCGGGGAGAGACCATGACCTTGTTGGAGACGTCGGATTCGACAGGTGCGGGCGCCGTACCGCTGGAGCGCCTGGAGGCCGAGATAGTCGGTTGGTCGGGCGATCTGGCCGCGGGCACGGCCCGCTTGCTGGGTGCGATCGCGGAGTACGACCGGCGTGAGGGATGGTTGTCGTGGGGGTGTCGTTCGGCGGCTCACTGGCTGTCGTGGAAATGCGGCGAGTCCTTGCATACAGCCCGTGAGAAGGTTCGTGTGGCCCGCCGCCTGGAAGAACTTCCCTTGGTGGCAGCGGCGTTCTCCGACGGTCGGCTGAGCTACTCGAAGGTGAGGGCGGTCACCCGGGTGGCCACCAGTCTCGACGACGACCACTGGCTCGAGGTGGCCCTCGCCTCGACCGGTGCCGAGCTGGATCGGATCGTGTCG
>CAZDYO010000370.1:0-3507 GCA_964509555.1 uncultured Acidimicrobiales bacterium | reverse complement strand
CCACTTCTCGAACCCGGGGTATCCCTCAGCGGAGATGCGGAAGGCCTCGGTGAAGAATCCGGTGACGCTTATGAGCAGGAAAACACCGAGAATCACCGCGTGTTCCGGGCGGGTCTTGATGCTGATGCGGTAGGGGCGCCACTGCCTGGGGCCGTAACGGCGCACGATTGCCCAGATGATTCCGACCAGGAAGACCAGGCCGGCGGCGTCGCCCACTGCCGCGTAGGCGCGGTAGACGTCGCCGTGGAGGAACTTGGCGCTCTCGGGGAGTTGATGGTCGATCTCGAGCACGGTGGTGACCCCGAGGAGAACGAGGAAGCCGAAGTAGATCATCGAGTGCATGATCCCCGCGGCGGGTTCGCGCAGGAGCGTCTGCATGTAGACGCCGGCCCGGAAATCGGCCAGACGCCGCGGTGCGTTCTTCGCGGTGGTCCGCCGATTCTCCGGACGGCCCCGCTCCCAGTTCTTCACCCGATTGGCGAACATCACCGCGCCATAGACCAGCAGCACCGGAATCAGCGTGTAGAAGGTGAGCTTCAGCACGCTCGGGATGTTGATGAATACTTCGCGGCTGACCGGGCTGGGGTCGTGTTGTTCGTTGAACACCGGAATGATTCCGGATGCAGCAGTGAACGCGGCTACGCCGAGGCCTAGGCCGATGACGTAGTGATGGGGCTTCAGTCGAGAGTTCATCGCGGCCGCGACGATAGCGGTTCTCGCGCCGCGGGCTTGAACTCGCCGCGGGGTTGGCCGTCGAGTTTCGCCGTTAGCATCCACGGTCGTTGATCTGACTCGCCCGACCGGGCCAAGAGTGACACATCGAACATGACCGTCGACATGAAACAGGCACTCTCCGAGTTGCGCAGCGCCAGGCGCCGCCGCCACCTCCGGGGGATGGACAAATCCGACATTGCCTACAAGGCGTACATCACCGTCGTGTTCGGCGTCTTCGGGTTTTTCGTTGCCCTGGGAGCGGTTGACGAGGCCCCGATCGGCGAGAACACGGTGCGATGGCTCACCAGTCACGGCGGGCAGTGGATCGGGCTCGGTATCGCCGCGGTGGTGGCCGCGGCTCTTCGCTCGGGAGCCAACGGCGGCCCGCTCACCATCGACGACATCGACGCCCACCACCTTCTGCTGTCACCGTTGAGTCGCCACGATGTGCTCGACCGTCCGGTCCGAAAGCTGTTCCTGAGCGCGGCCGGCGCCGCTGGCGTGCTGGGTGCGGCCGCGGGCGAGCTTGGCGCCCGCCGCATGGACGGCACCAAGACCGAGTGGGTGTTCGGAGCGGTACTGGCCGGAGTGTTGGTCGGGCTGTTGGCGGTCGGGTGCGCTCTCATCATCTCGGGTCACCGCAAACGGGGCCCGATCGTCACCATCATGTGGATGGCGGTGTCCGGATGGTCGATCGCCGACGTGTGGTTCAACGTCGACACCTCACCGCTCAGCTTCATCGGACGCATCGCCATCTGGCCCCTGGCCGGCAAGCCCGTGCATCTCGCCGTGATCGCACTCGTGGCCGTGGTCGTGATCGCCGGGTATCGGGCCGTGGTGGGCGTGTCCGTCGAGCGGATTCTTCGGCGGGCGGTGCTCATCCGTCAGATTCGATTCGCGTTGTCGCAACAGGATCTGCGTTCGCTGATTCTGTTGCGCCGCCAACTGGCATTCGAGGCCCCGCGCCGTCGACCTCTCATCAAGATACGGATCCCCCGAATCGCCGCCCGCTTCCCCGTGTTCGTCCGCGACCTGCGCAGCTACATGCGGTGGCCGACGCGGCGCATAACCCGCGTGGCCGGCCTGAGCATCGTCGCCGGGCTGAGTGTCGCCGGGATGTGGCACGGCACCACCGTGTTGATCGCCGGCACCGGTGTCCTGCTCTATCTGATCAGCCTTGAGGTGGTCGAGCCCTACGGCCAGGAGGTCGACCACCCGACGGTGATGGAGACCATGCCCCTCGACACCGGGCGCATTCTGGTTGAACACCTGATCGGCGCGGCGGTGGCGATGATCCCGATCTGGCTGGTGGCGACCGCAGCGGCCTTCGCGGCATCCGGATCAACCGACCTTGTTTTCTCGATGCTGGCGGCGATGGTGCCGATGGCGCTGGTTTCGGTCGGGGCCGGGGCGCTCAGCATCCAACGTGTTGGCTCCAACGAGACCACTTCGATGGGCGTGCCCCCGGAGTTGGCCGGACCGCAGGTTCTCTACAAGCTTTTGTGGCCGCCGGCGCTGGCCACCATCGGGATCGTTCCCGTACTCGTCGGGCGCCAAGCCCTTCGTTCCGCCGACCCGGTGGTCTCGCCGACCATCAACGCCGGGATCTTCGTGGTCATTCTCGGCGGGCTGGTCTTTGGTTGGATCAGATTCCGCGACGCGATATTCGAGGCCGCCGCAGCCGGCCAGCAGGGGAAGTAGCCATGAGCAACGACAACAGGTCGAAGAAGAAGCAGGGCAAGCGCAAGGGCCGCAAGGCGCCGCTGGCGTTCGAGTTCAACGAGGTCGAAAAGCATTACGGGGATGTGATCGCCGTCGGTCCGGTGTCGTTCACCGTGGAGCCCGGGCAGGCGGTGGCCCTCGTCGGACACAACGGCTCCGGAAAGTCGACCCTGCTGTCTCTGGCTGCGGGTGTTGCCGACGTGAGCGAGGGTTTCGTCAAGATCGCCGGAGCCGAGGCCGGGTCCTCGGCGGCACGGGCCGCGTTGTCGTACATCCCCGACCATCCGGTTCTCTACGACGACCTGAGCCTCTGGGAACACATCGAATATCTGAGCCACCTCCACGGCTCCACCCCCGAGGCCCACGATGCCGAGGGGCTCATCGACAGGCTCGGTCTCACCAGCCGGGTTGACGACCTGCCGTCCACATTCAGTCGTGGTCTGCGCCAGAAGTCGGCGATAGTGGTGGCGCTGTGTCGTCCATTCGCAGTGTTGGTGATCGACGAACCGTTCTCGGGACTCGATCGCACCGGCCGCGAGGCGCTGCTCGAATTGATCACCGAGGTTCGCGATGAGAGAGGCTCGGTGTTGGTGGCCACCCACGATCCGCAGATGCTCGACGTGTTCGATCGGGCGGTGATGCTCGAGCAGGGAGAGGTCGTGTTCGACGGCGCGGCCGACGATCTCAAGATCTGATCACCGACCGAAGACGCACCGGCACCACCGTGGTGCGACCGTGTTTGTATCGCAAGGCGCATTGATCACATCCCAGACCGATCGTGTGGCTGGCGTCGACGCCCATGTTCATCAACCTGCTGTAGGTGACATCGAAGAAGTTGCAGTATGGCGCCAGATCTTGGAGCCCTTCCGCCTCGTAATACTTGTTGACGGCGCACTCGTCGAACAGAAGCGACGCCTCGCCGTCGTCTGACTCCACGGCCGACCAGACGAAGTCGGCCGGATACCGCCGCTCCTGCGATCGGGCGGCCTGGCGTCGCAGATACCAGCGGCTAGGCCGTGACATCAACAGGCGCCCTTCGGCCCGCAGCACGAATCCGGGCAACCTCGCGAT
>CAZDYO010000369.1:0-3507 GCA_964509555.1 uncultured Acidimicrobiales bacterium | reverse complement strand
AGGAGCTCTACACGCTGGGCATTGGCAACTACACCGAAGCCGATGTCAGGGCGGCGGCGGTGGCGCTCACCGGCTACGTGGTCAGGCGTCGGGCCGGCTGGAAGGTCAACTTCGTGCCTCAGCGACACGACGACAGACCGCAGGTGCTGTTGGGAGTTGATGGAGTGCACGATGTCGACACGGTGGTCGACACCATCCTCGACCATCCCGCGGTACCCACCCGTATCGCCGGGAAAATGGCCGCCCACTATCTCGGTGAGACCGATGCCTCGTTGGTGAACGACTTGGCTGCGGTGTTCGCCGACAACTCGCTCGAGATCGCACCTCTCGGCCGGGCAATGCTTGAGGCCGGATTGTCCGGCAGGTCCAAGCCGATCGTGTTGGCACCCGTGCCCTGGTTGATTCAGATCTCTCGAGCGACTTCGGCTGCGATCGCACCACGGGCCATGGTTTCGATCCTGCGAAACATGGGCCAGATGCCCGGTCAACCCCCGAACGTGGGCGGATATCCGGGCTCGGCAGCATGGTTGTCGTCCTCCTCCACCGCAGCCAGATTCTCGGCGGCCGGCCTCATCGCTGCCGAAACCCCGGAGGAAGCCCCGGTCCTGACCGCGGCAGCTTCCGGAAACTGGTCGGATCTGGCCGACCTGCTACTTCGCCCCGATGGGTTCTCCGATGCCACCCGAACAGCCCTCAATGACCTGCCGGCCTCAACGGGAAGGCGCCCCGGAGAGGGCCGTCTGGCCGTTGCTCTTTCATCCCCCGACCTCCTGATCGCCTAGGACCAGCCATGTTGAACAGAAGACAGTTTCTCGGAGCAGCCGGCGGGCTCGCCGGAGCGGCAGCCGCAGGCGGCGGCGTCTGGGCCGCTCTGATTCGCGACAGTGTGGAGAGATCGGCAGCTCCTGCCGGTACAACCACATCCACGACTGCTCCGGCAGCCGCCACAACAACGGCGGCACCGACCACAACGGTTCCGGCCGTGGGGAGGACACTGGTGGTGGTCCAGATGGCCGGTGGAAACGACGGTCTCAACACGCTTGTCCCAGCCACCGGTCTCTACCGCGATGCTCGCCCGATCATCGGCATCCCCGAGAGTGACCTGATAGCGATGTCCAAGACGGACTATTCGATGCACCCTTCCTTGGAACCGCTGAGCAAGTGGTGGGAGATCGGGTCGATGACCGCCGTTGAAGGAGTGGGCATCCCCCAGCAAAGCCGGTCGCACTTCAAGTCGACCGACACCTGGATGGCTGGTGGACCGTCGGCCACCTCACAAACTGGCTGGCTCGGCAGATGGCTCGACTCGACCCAGACCGGTGACCCCGATCCGCTCAGGGCCATAGCGCTGGCCGGAGGAGGTCCGATGCTGGTGGGAGAGACCAGCCTGGCCACCGTGATCCAGTCGGCCGAGGCCTTCCAACTGCGTACAGCCAACGGGGTCGACACGGAGAGTCTGATCGCTGCATTCATGGCCACGTCATCTCCGGTGTCGAGCGATCCGATGATGGCGGCGGCGCAGCAGGCCATACCGGCCACGATCGACGCTGTGAACCTGCTGTCCGGCGCGATCAGTGCCGGTGAAACCGACAGCAACGGTGCCGGCGTGTCGGGAGCGGATCCCACAGCGGCCTTTGATGCAGCCGCACGCATCGTCGACCTGGGCATCGGCACCCAGGTGATAACGATCGGGCTCAACGGTTTCGACACCCACAGCAACCAGTTGGCTCGTCAGTCGGAGCTGCTCGGCAATCTGGCTACCGGTATTTCGGGCTTTCTCGACCGGATCGAAGCTGATGGTCATGCCGAGGACGTGTTGGTCATGACGATGTCGGAGTTCGGTCGTCGTGTTGGCGAGAACGGTTCGGGCGGCACCGATCACGGGCAGGGCGGACTGCAGTTTCTGTTCGGTCGCGATGTGAACGGCTGGGATGTGCATGGTGAACTCGACCTTGTCAATCTGGCCAACGGCGATGTGCCCACCAAGGTCGACGAGCGTTCCGTGTATGCGGAGGTGCTCGACTGGCTTGGTGGGCCCACCGACGAGATTCTCGGACAGTCGTTCGAGCGGATCGGCGTGTTGTCGGCCTGATCAGGCCCCGGTCCAGTTGGGTTCGCGTTTCTCGGCAAACGCCCTGGGTCCTTCCTTGGCGTCGTCGGAGGTGAACACCGACATCTGAAGCGGCCCCTGGAGCTTCCAGAGGTCTTCTTCGCTGGCTCCCACACTCGACCTGATCATCTGCTTCGATGCCGCCACCCCCAGCGGGGCGTTCTTGGCGATTCTCTCGGCCAGAGCGATGGCCAGGTCGAGGGCTTCACCCGGCTCGGCCAGCTTGGATATCAACCCGAAGGTGGCCCCGTCCTCAGCGGAGATCGGATCTCCGGTGATGGCCATCTCCATGGCTTTGCCGTAGCCGACACGGCTGGGGAGACGGATGAGCCCTCCGCCGGCGGCGAACAGCCCGACCTTCACCTCGGGGATGCCGAGCTTGGCTCCCTTGGCGGCAACCAGCAGGTCGCACGAAAGAGCGAGCTCGAGACCGCCGGCAAGGGCGAACCCTTCGATCGCCCCGATGAGAGGCTTTTCGGCACCGGCCTTGATGAAGTCGAACATCGGGCCGATGTCTTCACCGCGTGAGAACGCCTTGAGGTCCATGCCCGAGCAGAAGCCACGACCGTTTCCGGTGAGCACACCTGCGGTAAGGCCCGGATCGGCATTGAGTTCCTGCACCGCGGCCCACAGGCCCCCGGACAGGGCTCCGTTGATGGCGTTCATCTGGTCGGGACGGTTGAGGCGAATCACCATCACCTTGCCTCGCCGCTCGACGATGACTGCGTCGTCGTTGGTGTCGGTCATGTGGTTCTCCTTGCGTGGATGGGGGAGGTCACTTCGGTGGCATCCGGATGCCACCGTCGAGGCGGATGGTCTCGGCGTTGAGGTAGGGGTTGGTGATGCACTCCATCACCGCGAAGGCCAACTCCTCGCCGGTTCCGAGTCGCTTGGGGAACAGCACGGAGGCCCCGAGATGGGCCTTGAACGCCTCCGATGCCTCGCCGTCACCGTAGATGGGGGTGTCGATGAGGCCGGGGGCGATGGTGTTGACTCTCACGCCGACGGCGCTCAGGTCGCGGGCGATCGGCAGGGTCATGCCGACGATGCCTCCCTTGGACGCCGAGTAGGCGCATTGGCCGATCTGTCCATCGAAGGCAGCAGCCGAGGCCATGTTGACGATCGCGCCGCGACTGCCGTCGGCATCGACCGGCTCAGTGACGGCCATGGCGGCGGCCGAGCGGCTCAACATGTTGAACGAGCCGATCAGGTTGACCTTCAGCACGAAGGCGAACTTGTCGAGGTCGAGCGGCACGTTGTTGCGGTCGATGGTGCGTCCGGCGTAACCGATGCCGGCGGAATTGACGAGTGCACGAAGCGGGCCCATCTCGGAGGCGGCCGCGACTGCCGTGTCGGCATCTTCAGTGGATGAGACGTCGCACTTGACGTAGATCCCA
>CAZDYO010000368.1:0-3517 GCA_964509555.1 uncultured Acidimicrobiales bacterium | reverse complement strand
CACCTCCGCCGCCGGGCCGGCCAACAGCCGGATCAGAAGCAGATGGGCGGGTGTGAGGTCCTGGAACTCGTCGACGAGGAGAGTGCCGCACGCGGCGCGGGCCACGGCACGACACTCGGGTTCCCCGAGCAGGATCCGAATTGCCCTGATGATCTGCTCGTCGAAATCGACTTCGCCGTTGTCGGCCAGCATCCGGCGGTAGCGGCCGATGACGGCCGCGAGATCGGGAACATCGCCGCCGAATTCGGCCTCGACCTCATCGGCGGAGCGGAGGCCCAGCCGACACGCGGTGAAGGCCTCGATCCATGCCGCGAACGGATCGGTCATGGCTCGGCGGGGCGTCTTCACGAGCTTGCGGATCCTGTCGCGCACGCCACGCTCGTCGATCACCTGCACGCGCGGGTCGGCGGGAGTCAGGAAGGGACCGGTGCCGCGACAGATCGCCAACGCCAGACTGTTGAGGGTGCGGACCTCCAGCCCCGGCAGATCCGATGTACGCGACTGCATCTCTTGGCGGGCCTTGACGTTGAACGCGACCAGACACACCGTCGACGGGGATACACCGAGGTTGGTCACGAGATGACGGGCGCGCTCGGTCAGGACGCGGGTCTTGCCCGATCCGGCTGGCGCAACGATGCGTGCCCCCGCGTTTTGCGATGTGACCGCTGCCAGTTGGTCGGGAGCGAGATCGACGGTGGGTGATCCGTTGGCGAGAGGCGCGAGGAGCTTGGCGGTCAGGTGGATTCGGGGTACGACGCCCAGGCCATCGACCCGGTCGGCGGCGAAGGCCCGCAGCGGGCCACCGTCGCACCAGAGCGGCACCCCATCGGGATCGATGATGTCGCCGGCGAGGTCAGCCGGGGAGAGCCTGGCGCCGCACCGGATGGCCAGGTCGACTGCCGGGATGGACGGTGCCGATGGGTCTCTGGCGTCGACCGAATTGGAGAACACCAGATGTAGAAGCCGTTCGTGGTCGGGCTCCAGCGAGGGTCGGAGATCCGACAGGTCGGACGGCGCCACCGGTGCGGGTTCGGGAAGTCGCTGGTCGACCTCCAGGACAGTACGGGACCGGTTTGAATAAGCGGCCTGGATGGCATCCATGGCTGACACGGACACTGTGACTCTCGGGGCTTTGTCCCATGGGGACGGCACGTCGGAGCCCGCAGACACGACAATCGAGCGCCCGATGGATTCCGGGCCGGCGAGCCGACCCCAGTCCGGCGACATGACGGTGGGTGAGGATGGCGCCGGGGGAACGGGGGCACGCGGTTCGGTGGTGGATGAGGCACAGGACCTGATCTCGGCAACGGTGGTGTGGTGACGGCCACAGTGGCCGCATCGAATCGATTGCTCTGGGTGCTGGTTCATCCGGCTGAAGAGTAGGCCACGGGTGTGACTCCCGGAGTGGTGGTTGACGTGTTGGGTCGGTGAACCATCGCGGCTCTGGTGTCGTACCCCGTCAATAGCTTGGGCACATGTCGAGAGATCCGATTCCCGTCGAGTTTCAGGTCATGGGGATTCATCGGGCCGTGGCCCGCTGGGTCTACGAGGGCGAAGCCGCCGAACAAATTCGCCGCCTGAAGTATGGCCGCTCGACATCTGTCGTGGGCCTGCTCGCCGACGAGTTGTGTTCGATTGCCCCCGCGTGTGAGCTGGTGTCGTGGATTCCCGCCACTCCGCAACGTCGCCGCGAGAGGGGTTTCGACCAGAGTGAGCTCCTGGCCAGGGCCGCGGCTCGTCGTCTGGGGGTGCGGTCTGCCGCTCTGCTGAGGCGGGTCGACCACCACGCCCAGACATCACGGAATCTCGCCGGACGACTGCAGGGTCCAAGCTTCGCTCGTGTGGGCCGACATCGCCGTCACCGGGGGCGCATCCTGTTGGTCGACGACGTTGCCACCACCGGATCCACTCTCGCATCCGCCGCCCTCACATTGTCCGATTCGTCGGAGTGGGTCATTTCGGCGGCCGTTGTCGCGAAAGTTGTTACCAAAGGCGCTACCCAACCGGTGGTCCGCCGATCTATTGTGTAGACACCCCAACAGTACGGAGGCCAAGCGTGGAAATCTCCATCAGTAGCCGGCACGTCAGAGTCACGCCGAGACTGGAGGAGGTGATACGCGAGAAGATCGGAGATCTCGACCGATACTTCGAGAAACTCGATTCGGGTGTGGTGCACTTCACCGAGACACGAAATCCGCGCATATCCGACAAGATCAGTTGCGAGGTGGTGCTCGACGGCGATGGGCATCGCATCCGATGCAAGGTTTCGGCCCCCGACCCGTATGCCGCTGTCGATCTGGCCGAGGAGAAGCTCACCCGGCAGATCCGCAAGCTCCGCACCAGACTGCGCCGCATTCATCAGGGTTCCGACACGATCAGGGTGGCCGAGGGCCAGTCCCCCAACGTGGTCGACCTGGCCGGCGTGGATTTTGAGGAATCCGACGAGGAGCCGATGCCCCGCATCGTGAAGACCAAGCGCTTCCACATCGGACCACTCACCCCCGACGACGCCGTTCTCAAGATGGAACTGCTCGGCCACGGGTTCTTCTTCTTTGTCAACAAGGAGACCAGCCGAGCGGCGGTGGTGTATCGGCGAGACGACGGAGATGTGGGTCTGATCGACGTGGCCGACTGAGGCCGACTGAGGTCGGTAGGCTCAGCCTCACGTATGAGTATTTTCAAGCGAGTACTGAGGTCCGGTGAGGGCCGTAAGCTGCGGGCGCTCGAAGCGCTCGTCCCCGACATCAATGCGCTCGAGCCCGAGTACGAGGCGCTGAGCGATGACGAGCTGAAGGGCAAGACCGGCGAGTTCCGGACCATGCTCGACAATGGCGCCGAGCCCGACGATCTACTGATCGATTCGTTCGCCACGATCCGGGAGGCCGCCAAGCGGGTTCTCGGCCAGCGGCACTACGACGTTCAGCTGATCGGTGGGGCCGCGCTCCATCTGGGATGGGTCGCCGAGATGAAGACCGGTGAGGGCAAGACCCTCACCTCCACATTGCCGATCTACCTCACCGGAGTGACCGGCAAGGGTGTCCATGTGGTCACGGTCAATGACTATCTGGCCAGCCGCGACGCCGAGTGGATGGGGCAGGTCCACCGCTGGATGGGTCTGAGCGTCGGCTTGGTGCTTCCCGGCGAGAGGGATTCGGCCGCGAAGCGGGCGCAGTACGCGTGTGACATCACCTACGGCACCAACAATGAGTTCGGGTTCGACTACCTGCGCGACAACATGGCGATGACCCGCGAGGCCCAGGTGCAGCGGGGTCACCACTACTGCATCGTCGACGAGATCGACTCGATCCTGATCGACGAGGCCCGTACTCCACTGATCATTTCGGGTCGGGTTGCCGATGCCGCCAAGCTCTACGCCAAGTTCGCGAGCATCGCTCGTGGTCTGCAGCGAGATGTCCACTACGAAGTCGACGAGGAAAAACGCACGGTCGCACCGCTCGAAGAAGGCATTCATGCGGTCGAGAGGGCGCTCGGCATCGAGAACCTCTACGACCAGGTG
>CAZDYO010000367.1:0-3532 GCA_964509555.1 uncultured Acidimicrobiales bacterium | reverse complement strand
CCAGAACGCGTCGACGTCGGGCTGGGCCACTCCGGCCGAGGCGTAGGTGGCCTGGGCCGCGTCGATGATCAGGTCGTCGAGTGATTTGTCCCAATGCTCAGCGAACCTCGTGCAGCCGACGCCGACGATCGCAACCTGGTCCTTGATGCCGTGTGATGCCATGTCAGGCCTCGCTCCCCGGTTCGGTCGATTGCAGCGGCCGTACCTTCCAGAAGTAATTGTGGATCTCGTCGCTGGTGAACATCCGCCGGAACGTGGGCATCACCCGCATCCCGATGCTGACATCGCTTGGATCCACATCGGTGAGTTCGAGCGGCGCCCGACCGCCACCGTCGAAATCGACCACCGCGAACACCACCGGCGGACTGGGTGAGTGGACGAGCTTGTCGATCGTGAAGCTGGCGACCGTGCCTGGCGTGTCGGCCATGACGACCGGTTCCATGTCGTCGACGGCGCCGCCCTTCTGCGAGACACGGGCCGGTGGCATGTGGATCATTCCGCTGCTGCGGTCTCGGGTGGCGACAAAGCCGAACTTCCAGTCGTTGCGCCGGTGCGCGAATGCCGCCGATGGACGGTTGGGAGACGGGCGGTTGGGTGGTTCCACGTCGGTCATCCCGCGCCAGGAGAGAAACTTGCCGTAGCTGACTTCGCCGCCGGCCGCGAGCTGATCGGCCACCGGCACGGCCGGGCGGTGTTCGACGATCGAGTCGGTTACCCGCAACACGATCACCTCCACACCGTCGGCGAGCATCATCACGGCGATGGTCTCGCCGGGCGCTGCGGTGTCGAGGAACGAGGCCAGGAGCAGCGCCGGGTGGGCGGTGCCGGTGTTGCCCACCATGGAGGCGAGGTCGTCGACCACCTTCTCGGGGTCGAGCTCGAGCCCTCGGGTGTTGCGCCTCACCGCCCGGCCGTGTAGCCCGGTGACGATCATGTGATCGATGGATTCGGGGGCGACGCCGGCGTCGTCCAGCGCCGCCGCTATGGCCTGTTTCATCAACGGTGCGTAGGCCACTTCGCCGAAGCGTTCCTCCCATGCTCGCGAGCGGGTTCCGCCGGGGGTTCGCCAACGTTCGAGCATCTCATCGGTGGCCACCCCGCTTCCGAGGTATTGCGCGATCACGGGAGCTGTCGTGTCGTCGCCGACCAGCATCGCCGCGGCGCCGTCCCCACCGTTCGACTCGTCGGCCGAGGTGGCGAGGCCGTCGCGCATGTCGGCCGACACGACGAGGGTGGTGCCGTTGCCGGTGAGAGCCGTCCGTAGCGTGCCGATTCCGGACCGGATGGCCCCGCCCATGTCGAGGGCGCCGACCGAGGAGTCGAGACGCAGCGCTGCGTGGATGGCGGTGGCGTTGGTCTTGTCAAGGTAGGCAGGGGTGGCCGTGGCGAACCAGAGAGAGTCAGGTCGGGACCCCGCCGCGCTCCGGAGTGCGTTTCGGGCCGCTTCGACACCCATCGTGGTCGTGTCCTCGTCGAATGATGCGACCGACCTGGTGCCGTCGCCACCACCCTTGCCGAACAGGGCGGTGATCTCGCGTCTGTCGAGTCGACGATGGGGGATGTACGCCCCCGAAGCGATGATCCCTCGCATGGATTCTCCCCCTGCTGACACGGCCCGCAAACCCTACCCCGCCTTGCTTTTCTGACGAGTTCGGACCGTATATCGGTCAGTACTGGTCAGAAAAGCAGGGCTGAGGGGTGGGGATGGGGGGTCAGAGGCCGGAGGCGGCACCGGTGAGGGCTCTCGGGTCGGAGGCACCGGCCAAGGCTCCCGAAGGCATCACCTCGATCATGTGGGCGTGGCCGAACTGGGAATGGGCGTCGTCGAGTACTTCCACCAGATGCCCCATCGAGCTCAACGAGTCGGCCAGACCCTCGGTAACGGGCGTCTCCAACTGCACCTTGCGGCGGACACCAGGCTGCCAGGTCGAGAACCCGTCGGTGCCCTCGGCCGGCGTGAACCGCCAACGGGGAGAACCGATGGCCCGGCCCGGGTCCCACCCATGAACCAGCGTGTCGGCCAGGAGCTGCAGGAGGATCTGGGGTTGCGTGTCGCCGCCCATCGTGCCCAGCACGCTTCGCAGAGAGCCGTCGGGACGGGTGACCAACGCCGGCGACAGGGTGTGGGGAGGCCGGCGTCCGGGACCATACTCAGCCGGGTGACCCGGCTCGAGCGAGAATCCGAGGCCCCGATCGTGGAGGAATATTCCGCTGCTGCCAGCGATCAGATGTGATCCGAAACCGCTGGCGTTGGAGTTGATGAGCGACACCGCCATCCGGTCGGAATCGACCACACACAGGTAGGTGGTGTCACCGGCGAACGGGGGCACATCCACCTCGCCGGCTCGGGTTGGGTCGATGGACGACCGGCGGGAAGCGATCCGTTCGGCCGACACCAGATTCGCCCCGTCGGCACCATCGAACAACTCGGTGGGGCGGTCATGACCGGCCTGTGCGGAGGCCTCGATCATGAGGTGGACACCGGCGGCATCGGGAGTGATCTCGAACCCGTCGGCAATGGCCGCCGACAACAACGTGAGGTAGCCCTGGCTTGTGGGGGGAGGACTCCAAATGTCGTGGCCCCAGGCGCGGGTCACGACCGGTTCCACCCAGCGAGCCTGACTCTCAGCGAGATCTGCCTCGGTGTATTCGCCGTCGCCGACAGCCAGGAGACCTTCACCGAACTCACCTCCGTAGAAGCCGTCGCGGCCCTGGTCGGCGAGGGCCCGCAACGCACGCCCGGAACCGGGCCGCCTCACGATGTCGCCGATAGAAGGCTCGGCCGGCAGTTCGTTGTGGGCCGAGCCGGCCACCATCGGCAGGGTCCATGCCAGGAGCGGTGCGACCGGGAACCCCTCCTCGGCGTAACGAATGGCATCGGCCAGCACGTCACCGAGTGGCAGACGCCCGAAACGCCCGTGGAGCGCCAACCATCCGTCGACGGCCGCGGGCACGGTGATCGCGGATACGTGGTTGCGCAGAGGTATTCGGGAGAAGCCCTGGGCACGCACCCGCTCGGGGTCGGCCCCCGACCCGGCCCGACCCGAAGCGTCGAGCGCATGGGGACGCCCGGAGCCATCGTGAACCAGCGCCCACGCGTCGCCTCCCATGCCGCACATGTGGGGTGAGGTGACGGCCAGCACCGCGTTGGCACCCACGGCCGCATCAGCAGCGGATCCACCACGACGCAGGAGATCAAGGCCGGTTCCGGTGGCCAGATGATCGACGGTCGACACCATCGCGTTGGGGGCGGTTCGGGTCACACACGAATGGATCACCGAAGAAGTCTCGCACCCGACTGGCACAAAGCCCCAACCAGCGGGCAGGCTGCCGGGCCGTGACCCGCTCTCCCCTGATTCTTCTGCCCCCATCCGAAGGCAAGTCGACCGGTGGCTCGCACGGCCCATGGACAGGCTGCGAGTCGTCCCCCGAACTCGACAATGTCCGACGGGAGGTGATGAAGGCTCCGGCCCGTGCCATGCGGGGATCGGCGGCCGGGGGACAGAAACGGCGGGGCGCGCCCCCCCCCCCC
>CAZDYO010000366.1:0-3548 GCA_964509555.1 uncultured Acidimicrobiales bacterium | reverse complement strand
CGGAGGTCCGATCCCGTGGCCACGGCAGCGAAACCTTACGGGATCGGTCGGTGGCGGTCAGTTCCACGTCGGGTTCCGCGGCACAATGGCGGGGTGACAAACCGCAACTGGGAGCAACTCGCCATCGCCGAGATCGATGCCCAGATTGCGGCGCGACCATTCGAGATCGTTGTCGGGGTTCACGCCCGACGAGCCGGCACCGCCCGTAGGCGGCTGCGCCATATCGCCGCCCTGCTCAACACCCACGGATATTCACTTCATGTGGTCGACCCGCAGCGTGATCACAGCGACGGCCGATGGTCGACAGCCCGATTCCGCAACCCGGTGCACGCCGGCCCCGACGACCAATCCAGCGGCAACACCGGACCCCGCCCGGGAGTTTCATGAGGCTCGAACAGATTCGAGGGTTCGTGGTGTTCCTGCTGGCCGTCGGCGGTATCGCCTATGCATGGACCGCCATCGAGAACCGGCCCGTCGCCGAGATCGGGGCCGTGGCCACCACGACCACCACCACAACCACCACCACCACCACTCTCCCAACCACCACCACACCCGAGGAGGCACTCCAGGCAATCTGCCTCCGTAGCGCCCAGTTCTCGGGAGTCGCCGCGGCACTGCCATCTGATGCCGGGCCGGGGCCAACCGCAGAACTGGCCCTCGACTACTGGACCGACATCCTCGATCTGGCCGCACCGGAGCTTCGTACCGAGGTGGTGGCCGTTGTTGCCTATTACCGCGACTACCTCGATCTGGCCCGCCCATTCGAATTCAACGCGGCGAAGATCATCGTCGAGGGCGACAAGGAACGGTTCCAGCAGTTGGTCACCAGACCCGCTCCCGGCCTCGAAACCGCCCGCAACCTCATTTCGCTGGCCTGCGGGATCGATGTTCCCGACCAGCCCTCGATGTCGTCGAGGGCATACACCAATCTCGAGAATCGCCTCCTGTTCCCCGACGAGAAGCCATGAGACCCGTCGGCCCCTCGATCGTGCTCATCGTCGCCATCGTGGCTTCATCGTGCGGTTCATCGAAGCCATCACTGTCCCCCTCGGCCGGCCCCGACGCCTCCGCCCCACAAGCGACCACCTCCGCGTCGGCCACCAACAGGTCGCCTTCCAACCTGCTCCCGACCGTGCCCGTTGCCACGGCCAAGCCGCCACCCGGGACCAGCCCCTGGCCATCGGTTCCCGCGCCGACCGACGCCGTCGGGAGATGGACGGTTGAGGTGATCGAAGCACTTCCCCACGATCCGCTGGCCTACACCCAGGGGCTCGAACTCGCCGAGGGCGTGCTCTACGAAAGCGATGGTCTCTACGGCGAATCCTCGCTTCGCGCCATCGATCCGACGACCGGTGAGCAGATCGCCAAGGTCTACCTCGACGCTTCGGTGTTCGGCGAGGGCCTCACCGTGGTGGGCGACGAGATCGTGCAGCTCACCTGGCGGGAGGGCCGGGCGTTGCGCCACGACCGACAAACTCTCGCACCGGTGGGTGAGTGGTCGTACAGCGGCGAGGGTTGGGGTCTGTGTCTGATGGGCGATCGGCTGCTCATGACCGATGGTTCCGAAAACCTCACATCCAGAAACCCCGACGACTTCTCGGTCACATCAGTGGTGCCGGTAACCATCGACGGGCAGCCGGTCACCTACCTCAACGAGCTCGAGTGCGTGGGCGATCTTGTGGTGGCCAACATCTACACCACCACCGATCTGGTGGTGATCGATCCCACCGACGGGCGGGTCGTGGCCACAATCGACGCTTCGTCTTTGCTCGGCAGGGTGGAGGGTCGCATCGGCAACGATCAGGGCAATGTTCTCAACGGAATCGCCGATCTCGGCGACGGGACATTGCTGCTGGCCGGGAAGCGCTGGCCCGAGTCGTTCGTGGTTCGCATCATCGAATCCTGAGGCCCGCCCCGAGCGGCCGCCGTCAGCAGTGCCCGGTGGTTGTCGTACCCCTGCCCTACCATCGGTGCATCGAACCTCAGGCAAGCTTCCCCACCTACGGCCTCGACATCGAGACCGACACCACCGTCGATGGCCTCGATCCCGAGGTATCCCCCATCGTCGCGGTTGCCGTCACCGGCCCCGGCTTGGAGCGGGTGTTCGACGGTCCCGAGATTTCGATTCTCACCGACCTCGATGCCTTCATGCGGTCGTTGCAGCCGGGGGTCATCATCACCTGGAACGGCACACGTTTCGATCTACCGTTCATGGCCCGCCGTGCGGAGATCGTCGGAGTTCCGCTGGGTCTCACCGATCCCGCTGGTCGAGCCGGCTGGTACGGCCACATCCACCTCGACGGCTATCTGCTCTACCGGGCCGATGTCGGCGACTCGGTCAATCTCAAGTGCGGCCTCAAGCCGCTCTCACGATTCGTGGGGCTGCCGGTTGTCGAGGTCGACCGATCCCGCATACATGAGCTGTCGGTGGAACAATGCCGGGCCTACGTGGCCAGCGATGCCCATCTGGCCCGCGAGCTGGTCCTCCGGCGCTGGGCCACAGCGCTTCGCACTTTGCCGCCCGATGAGATCGAGCGTCTGGGCAACACGCCTCAGATGATCACTTCGTAGCCGGCCACCAGGTGGTGAGCGGTGTCGAGATACACCTTGGCCTCGGGCGCACCCGCGAACTTGCCATGGCTCCAACGGATCTCGATGTGGCCCTCCACGATCCGGGTCTGGTCCCTCTCGCTATCGATCACATCGGCTCGCCATTTCACGGTTGGCTGGCCCGCGGGTTCGCCCCACAGATCCACCGATTTGACCGTGTATCTGGTCCGGAAATCCCACGGTGTGGTGACCCGGTACCGCAGGGGCTCACCGCGCATGTCGGCACCGAGAACAAAATAGGGGGCCGCCTGGAGGCGCAGCATCCGCCACAACAATTCCTCGCGATTGCCCTTACCCGAGGTGAGTTGCAGCAACCTGTCGGCGCTGGCGCAGGCGATGTCGTAGGCCACCAGTTTCCAGTCGGAGCGCAGCTCGGCGGGCCACCTGCCCGGAAGTGATCGTTGAAGCGAACGGCGGTGGGCGGGGTCGAGTCGATCCACACGGTCGGGAAGCGACGGGTCGCCGACTTGATCACGCACCACCGAGTAGAAGGCCTGGAACGATTGTGGGGCCGCCTCGACGAACCAGTCGCCGTAGTTCTTCGACCGCTCGGCGAGCGCACCGGCGAACAGGTGCCAGGGAGACGCGTTGTGGAGGATGTTGGATCCGTACTTGCAGCTGATGAGGTAGACGTGATCGACCCTGAGATCGGCCGGAATCTGCTCGTAGGCGGGCGGGCGATGCGGACCCTTCCATTCGACGGTCCACGGAGGCCGACCCCGCAGGGCGTCGTCGGCGCGGGCGAAGGCAGCTCCGTTGGCGTAGGCGGTGTGGAAAACATCAGCGTGTTTGCCGTCGGCGAGGGCCTGTTCGAGCCGGTCGTACACCGCGTCGTCGACGTTGGTTATGTAGCGGGGACGGGCCGACAGTGCCCGTTGCAGATCGCGGAACCCGAACAGACCCAGACCGGTGACAATCTCGGAGATTTCGGTGCGTAG
>CAZDYO010000365.1:0-3556 GCA_964509555.1 uncultured Acidimicrobiales bacterium | reverse complement strand
CCATTCATCAACTCCATGGCCCGTCCACTGATCGAAGGCGCCGCCCGCTACCGACGGCGACGCAGGCGGGCCACGGCCGCCGTTCTCGTTGTGGTTGCCGGTGCGGTCGGGGTTTTCGGGTATTCCGCCCTCACCGGCGACGGTAGCGATGCCGTCCAGGTCACGGTGACCGAGCCGGAAACCCCCACCACTGCCACGGTGCCGGCGCCAACAACCGTTTCCACTACGAACACGCAGCCTCCGACTACGTCGTCCACCTCACCCGCCACGACCACCACCACGATTCTGGCCCGTACCCATCGACCTCCTGCCGTGCACCCGGTGACCATCGACGGGTTGCCCGACCGTTACATCACACTCCAGTCGGATGGCCTGGTTTCGGTGGTCGACACCGCGACCGCCGAGTCGACCGAACTGGCGCGAGTCCGGGTGCCCAGGATCGACGACTGGCGCAGCTTGAGCATGGCCGTAGATCCGTCGGGCGAGTACGTGTATGTGGGTTCAGACCCCGACCGGGACTGCGTCGGCGTCATCACCAGAGTCGCCGTGAACGGCGGCGAGACAACCGAGATAACCAGCGGATTGGATCCGCTGGTGAGCCCGGACGGCCGGTGGCTGTTCCACACGATCGACGGGGCCACCCAGCGCGGCGAGCATCCTCCGGAGCCGAACGATCCGATGGCGCCGTGCCGGGGACGACACGACTCCTACGCTTGGATGGACCTGACCACCGGCGAGGAAGTCAAGAGGGTGGCCCCACCGCTTGGCGAGAACATGGATCCGGTCAATGTCCGCGGCACGACATTCGAGCCTGGTTCGCATCGGCTCTACATGGCATCGTGGTCGGTCTACAACGGGTACAGCGTCGTGACGCCCGAGTCGGCCGACCCCTTGGGGCAGCCACCGGCGTTCACAGGTCAGGCAGAGGATTTCTGGACCGGCCTGGTGTCGGGGCTCTCATACCTTCCCGACGGAACATTGCTCATCGTCGGCGAACTTCCCAACGGTCAGATCCCGGCCGGCACCGAGCTCTACCAGCCGCCCGATGGATATGACGTCGGCCCCGTTGACGTCTCAAACACCTGGTGGCTGATCTCCGGCTATCACGGAAAGTATCCCGGTGATTGGAGTGGACCGAAAGGGACGTGGGTTTGGGATCAGGTAAGTGAACCGGTCCTACTGGCCGAAAACGTTTCCGTGAGATGGCTGCCGTGAACGGTCATCCGTCAATCTGCAGACGACACTCTCCCGCCCCGTGGTCCTCCATCGCGGCCACAATCTGATCCTCGCTAACCAGCACCAACTCGGCGGCCGCTCCCAGTGGGATGAAGCTGTCGGCCGACGAAATCCGGTTGATCCCACCCCGGAAACCGTTGCCGACCAGCGCCGCCACGACGGCCTCGCCCACCCCCCCACTGTGACGGGTTTCGTCCACCACCAACACGCGACCGGTGGCCTCGGCCTCGCGCACCATGTCTTCGACCGGCAGCGGGGCCAACCAACGCAAATCGAGCACCCGCCAGTTCTCGCCGCTGCGCTCACGCACCCGCCTCTGCGCTCGCTGCGAGAGAAACGATCCGTTCCCCCATGTGATGATCGTGCCGTCGAGCCCATCGCCGATGGTCCGAGCCGACCCGATCGGGACATGATCCTGCCTCGGCGGCGAGGTCCAGCCACCGTCGCCGTCATCGTGGAGATCGACGGTGTGGTACCGGGCGATCGGTTCGAGATACACGCACACCGAACCGTCGGCATCGGCCGCCGCCGCACACGTGGCGAGCATGGCGGCCGCGTCGCGTGGATGCGACGGAGAAGCGATGACCAACCCGGGTATGTCACGCAGCACAGCCACCGAATTGTCGTTGTGGAAATGCCCGCCGAAGCCCTTCTGGTATCCGTAGGACGCCACCCTCACCACCATCGGATTTCGATACTGGGCGTTCGAGAAGAACGACAGGGTCGCGGCCTCGCCCCTGAGTTGATCCTCGGCATTGTGGAGGTAGGCGAGGTACTCGATCTCGGGGACGGGCAGAAACCCATCGATGCCGGCACCCAGAGCCATGCCGAGAATCGTCTGCTCGTCGAGGATCGTGTCGAAAACTCGATCAGATCCGTGACGCTGTTGGAGGCCACGGGTGACGCCGTAGACACCGCCCTTGCGCCCGACATCCTCGCCAAACACCAGAGCCCGCGGGTGGTTGGTGAGTAGCCGGTCGAGCGCGTGATTGATCGTGCGGGCGAGAGTGAGCGGTGTCTGATCCAGGGGGTCGACCGGGTCATCGGACAGCAACTCGAGGGCCCGGTCTCGCACGACCACAGGACGGCGCGGCGCGAGCGGAGCGATGATCTGGTCGAGGCTGGTGAGCTCTGGTTCGGCCCGGAGTTCGAGAGCCAGGTCACGCGCCTGAAGCCTGAGGTCCAGGTACCACTCAACTATTTCTCCGGGCGTGCACACACCCGCCCCAACCGCTAGAGCCGCCGTGGCGGCGATCGGGTCACGAGCCAGATCGGCCCTCACCTCGTCGGCCGGCCGGTATGCGGCCTCCACATCCGTGCCGGCGTGGCCGAGGAACCGAACCGTGCGCAGGTGGAGCAGGCCCGGACGACGGTCGGCGCGTATTCGTTCAACCAGTTGCGACACGGTGGCCATGACCGCCGCCGGATCATCGCCGTCGCCGGCGACGGTCTCGATCGACCCGAAGCGCGACGTCGCCGATTCGACCCAGCCCCCAGGTGTCGGGACGCTGATGCCAAGACCGTTGTCCTCGCACACGAACATGATCGGCACCGGATCACCGCGGAACGCCGTGTTGTCGGCCCAGTTGAGGGCACCCTGGGTGGTGGAGTGGTTTAGCGACGCGTCGCCGAAGCTGCACACGACAACCGAGTCGTCGGGCCACTGCCGCTGCGCCCCGCCGGGTTCGCGACCGAGGCTGACGGCCAGCCCGACCGCCCTCGGAAGATGCGAGGCGATGGTGGATGTCTGGGGGATGATCGCGAGCGAGTGATTGCCGATCACCTTGTGACGCCCGCCGGATATCTGGTCGGTGGTCAGCGCCAGCATCCCCCTCAACACGTCGATCATCGGGTCCTGCCCGGCAACCTGACCGGCCCGCGCGAAGTAGAAACCGCCGGAGCGGTAGTGGAGCAGGGCCGGGTCGGTGGGGCGTAGCGCCATGGCCACCGCGGCGTTGGATTCATGCCCCGCGGAACCAATCGTGTAGTAACCGGCGCCGTGCTTGGTCCTCAACCACCTGGCCGTGTGGTCGACGACCCTCGATCCGACCTGGGCTTCGAGAAGCTTGGCGACAGTGAGCGGGTCGAGATCTCCAACTGGCATGGAGGTGCCGGTCGACGGCAGGGCTTCGATGCGATCAAGAAGGGCAACCTCGAGGGGATCGAGGTCATCGGGTCGTGGGTGTCTCTTCGTGACGCCGTCCATGTGCGGACGCTACAACCAGTTGGCAGTGGATTCGGACGACCAGCCGATGGTGCCGAGGGCAAGATGTATGGTCCCCACATGACCGAAGTGGTTCGCATCGAGCCATTCGTCCGA
>CAZDYO010000364.1:0-3563 GCA_964509555.1 uncultured Acidimicrobiales bacterium | reverse complement strand
CGTGGGTCGTATCCGGCCAACACCCCGAGAGCGGTCTTGAGGTCGGCGACCCGGCGGGCCAATGGTCCACCAACTGCCATCAGCTGAGCCGATAGTCCGGGATCTTGCGGAGGTAGGGAATCGGCTCGGGCAACCCGGCCGCGGGTGGGTTTGAGTGAGCAGATCCCGTTGCAGTAGGCCGGGTTGCGAAGCGAGCCGCCGATGTCGTTGCCGAGCCCGATCGGGGACATGCCGGTGGCGATCGCGGCAGCTTCGCCGCCCGATGAACCGCCCGCGGTGAGGGTTGGGTCCCAGACGTTGTTGGTACGGCCCCGGAGCGGATTGTCGGTGCTGATTCTCAGACCGAACTCGGGGAGATTGGTGCGGGCGAGGGGGATCGCTCCGGCTGCCTTCATCTTGGTGACGGTGGGGGAGTCGACCGGGGGCAAGGCCTCAGCGAGTGCCGGCACTCCTTGTGTGGTGGCCGAACCGGTGCAGTCGATGTTCTCCTTGATGGTGAACGGCACGCCGTGGAATGGCCCCATGGGCTCGGTCGCATCGGCGGCATCGGCCGCGGCGCGTGCGGTGTCGGCCAGCACCACGGTGATGGCGTTGACCGGACCGTTGGCCTCTTCGATCCGGCCCAGATGCGCTTCGATGACCTCCCGACTGCTCACGTCGCCTTGCCGGATGGATCGCGCCAATTCACCAGCGGACATCCGCCACAGTTCGTTGCTCATGGTGGACGAACATACTCCCATCCATGGGGTCGATGGGGCACTCCCCCGGCCCGGGTAATGTCGGGTCGATGAGCGGCAGCGTCGGTAATGATGATCGCCAACTGATCGATGGCGTCATCGCCGGTGAGCGCACCGCGATCGGCCGGGCCATCACTCTTGTGGAATCCACGCGATCCGATCATCGACCGCGGGCCGCGGCGTTGCTGTCGGAGCTGATCGAGCACAGCGGCTCGGCCCAGAGGGTTGGCATCACCGGGGTACCCGGCGTGGGCAAGTCGACCTTCATCGAAGCCCTGGGTCTCCACCTCATCGATGCCGGCGAGAGCGTGGCGGTGCTGGCTGTGGACCCTTCGAGTTCACGTTCGGGTGGCTCGATACTTGGTGACAAGACCAGGATGCCAGGCCTTGCCGTGAGTGACCGGGCGTTTATCCGTCCCTCCCCATCGGCCGGAACCCTGGGCGGTGTGGCCCGAGCCACAAGGGAGTCCATGATCGTTCTCGAAGCCGCGGGTTACAGCGTGATCCTGGTGGAGACGGTGGGCGTGGGACAGTCGGAAACAGTGGTCCACGCAATGGTCGACCACTTCCTGGTCCTGATGCTTGCTGGAGCGGGCGACGAACTTCAGGGTATCAAGAAGGGGGTATTGGAGCTGGCCGACATGGTGGCCGTCAACAAGGCCGACGGAGCCAACACCGACGCAGCCGAGTCGGCAGCGGCCGAGTACAGACGTGCGCTCCATCTGCTCACCCCGGCCTCGGCATCGTGGACCGCGCCGGTGGTCACGTGTTCGGCGCAGACAGGTGCCGGGATCTCCGAGCTCTGGGATCGGGTTGTCGAGCACCAAAGCATCACGACCGCCTCTGGGGAGAGGGAGGCCCGGCGTCATCGCCAGCAGGTCGACTGGATGGAGTCGATGCTGGCGACACGGGTTCTCGAGCGTTTCATGTCCGACCCCGACGTGGTGGAGGCAAAAGTCAGGCTCGAGGCCGAGGTGTTGGCCGGTCGGATGGCCGCTTCGACGGCAGTCGATCGGCTGTTGGGGCCTAGACCTCAGGGTTAGCCCAGGATCGACTGTCGTACGGGATCCTTCGCACCTAGTATCCCTTCGCAGGAAGATATCCGGGGCCGGTGACGACCCAGCCGCAAGGAGAACCAGCGTGACCATCGATGTCGACCTTTGGGACATGGACGCATTCCAGCGTCAGGAACACCACGCCATGCTCGATCAGCTCCGTGAGACCGAGCCTGGTATCCACTGGGTGGATGAAGGTGAGCGCGGCCCGGGTTTCTGGGCCATCACCAGGCTTGAGGATCTACGCGAGGTCAACCGCCACGCGGAGATCTTCTCGTCCAACAAGGGCGGCACCCAAATGCAGGAACCCGACGAGACCGACATGGCCGATGCGTTCCAGCGCGACAGCCTGATGCTCTCGATGGACCCGCCCAAACACACGCGCTATCGACGCTTGGTGAGCCGCGGGTTCACGCCCCGAATGATCAGTCTCCTTGGGGACTACCTCCAGAACCGCACCGACATGATTCTCGACGCGGTGGTTGAGAAGGGAAGCTGTGATTTCGTCACCGATATCTCCGCGGAACTCCCCCTGCAGGCGATCGCCGAGATGCTGGGGGTACCGGCCGAGGATCGGCAGAAGATCTTCGAATGGACCAACAAGTTCATCGGCACCGACGACCCCGACTTCGTGGCCGACCAGGGCGAGGTGATGGCTGCGTTCACCGAGCTCTACATGTATTCCCATGCGCTGCAGCAGGAGCGTCGCAACAACCCAGCCGACGACATCATCACCACTCTGCTGCAGGCCGACGTCGACGGCGAAAAGCTCGACGAAACCGAGTTCGACATGTTCTTCCTCCTGCTGTGCGTCGCCGGCAACGAGACGACACGCAACACCGTCACCCGTGGGATGCACGCATTCTTCGACTTCCCCGATCAGTGGCAGAAATTCGTGGGCGACCCCGATCGCTACATGGACACTGCCGTTGAGGAGATTGTGAGGTGGGCCACCCCGGTACTGAACTTCAGACGTCAGGCCATGTGCGACACGGAGATTCGCGGGGTGAAGATCAAGGAAGGCGACAAGGTCGTGATGTGGCACATTTCCGCCAACCGAGATCCCCGTGCCTTCGATGATCCCTGGCGGTTCGACATCGAGCGCAGCCCCAACGACCATGTCGGCTTCGGCGGCGGTGGACCCCACTTCTGCCTGGGGGCGAACCTGGCGCGGATGGAAATCCGCCTGATGTTCAAGGAGCTGGCCACCCGTCTTCCGGACATCCACCTCGACGGCGAAGTCGCATACCTCAGATCGAACTTCATCGGGGGCATCAAGCGGATGCCCGTCGCTTTCTCGCCTTCGGAGTCACGTCACACCGTGCCGATGCAACGGCTCGGGTCGGCCCGCGGAGTGAGCGGCGAACACGGCTATGGCGCGTCAGTCGAACATCCTGTTGACTGACGGCCAGGTGTCAGCCGGCCGATTCGACCGACTCGACATCTGCGTCCCTGTCGCTCTCCTCCGGGTCGAACAAGCCGGCAATGACGGTCTTGTTTCGTCCGGTCTTCTTGGCATGGAGCAGGGCCTCATCGGCCTTGTTGACGAGCTCTTCGAGGTCGTTGGTCAGCGAGGTGTCGGCAACGCCGAAGCTGGCGGTGAACGCCGGAGTTGATCCACCCGAGACGGTCACCGAGAGATGCTGGCGGAGCCTGTCCAGAGCAGCGGCCGCCGTCGAGGAGTCGGAGTCGTCGAACATGATCACAAACTCCTCACCTCCCCATCGTCCGGCCATGTCATTGTCACGCAGACTGTCGCGTACCACCTTCG
>CAZDYO010000363.1:0-3570 GCA_964509555.1 uncultured Acidimicrobiales bacterium | reverse complement strand
TGCATGGTTAAGAAAACAACGCATGGTGGTCAGTGATATTGCCGGTACTACCCGCCAGGTAGATCGCGGCCGAGATCACCGTTGCCGCCAGAACCCTTCCGGGATTGGCAATGTCGACCCGGACCCAAAGGGCGAGGACGGATGCCGCCACCGCCAGGAGACCCAACACTGCGCTGGATGCCGCACGGGACACGACGACCACCTTCACCTTCAGGCCGGTCGACGCCAGCCGTCGGTCGGCTTGACGCGACCCGGCCACATGAAAGAAGGCCCCGACACCGGCGAGTACGGACGCTGCCCAGCCCGCGGTGGCAAGCTCGACCGAGTCCCGGCTCGAGTCGCCGGCGAGGATGTCGGCGAAATCGGCCAGGGCCCCCGCCGACAAGACCACGAACACCACCGGCACCGCGACGAGCAGCACGAGATTGAGGGGCCGACGCGAATGCCCGCGCAACCATGCAACCATGAGCTGCCTGGTCATCGCTCCACGATTCGACCGTCGATCAGATCGTAGATCCGATCGAATCGATCCTCGTCGACTATGAAGTGGCTGATTATCAGCAGTCCCGAGCCGGCGTCGCGACGGGCGGCGGTCAGTTCCCAGAACTTGAGATAGGTGTCCCAGTCGAAACCGGCGTAGGGCTCATCGAGGAACAACAGGTCGGGATCATGGATCATCGCCAGTGCGAGATTCAGCTTGGAACGGGTGCCGCCGGAGAGATCCTGCACCCACGTGTCGGCGAAGTGTGCGAAGTCGAGTGAGTCGTACGCGGTCCGGCGGGCGCGTTCGATTTCACCGACCGAGAGTCCATAAGCCGCACCGAACAGGTCGATGTGTTCGTCGCAGGTGAGCCGTTCGTAGAGCACGGGTGTCTGGGGGCAGTAGCCGAAGCTGCCGGCTCGACCGATGCTGCCATCGTCGGCCTGAAGGTCGCCCACGAGAACCTTCATGAGGGTGCTCTTGCCGGAACCATTTTCGCCGACGAGGCCGACGATCTCACCGGTGGCCACGCTCAATGACGCCCCGTTGAGAACTTCGAGCCGACGGCGGCGAGGCCACACACCCTTCGTGTAGGACTTGTGGATCTCGTTTGCCTCGAGGATCGTGTCGTTCATGACTCTCCTTGGCGACGGGTCGGCCGTGGAGTAAGGTGCACTCGTAAATACCCATAGGCCCTATGGGCATCGTAGCAGTGCCGACACACCCGTCAAGGGGACGGGGATGTGACAGGTGTCAATGTTGACATATACCCCCTACCCCTATAGGGTATTTAACCAGAAGAGGCCGCCTCCCAGGAGGATGACATGCCCGCTGAACACCACACTCACCACGGCACCACAACCACGCTGGAGACCACCGTTCTATCGGTCGCCGGAATGCAGTTCGCCTCTGAGCAACACAAGGTCGAGGCCCACGTCGGCAACCTCGATGGAGTCGTATCCGTCGAGATGAACCCGGTGTCGCAGAGCGTCACCATCAAGTTCGACCCCAACGTCGCGTCGGCATCCGACCTCGAGGCTGCGGTCATCGAGTGCGGGTACCACTGCGCCGGTAGGCCGATGCCCGAGCACCTTTGCGAGCCCGCAACACAGCACCCCACCGAGCACGAGGGCCACGCAGAACACGAGGGCCTCGCAGAACACGATGGCCACGGCGGCCACGACCACGGCTCAATGTCGATGGAATCGATGATCGCCGACATGCGGATCCGATTCTTCGTGTCGATCCTGTTCGGGATCCCGGTCACTCTCTACTCCACCCTGGGCCGCGACGTCCTCAACTACACCGTCGCGGCGCCGTTCGGGCTACGCGACGACGTCTTCCAGTTGATCATGAGCCTGCCGGTGGTTCTTTGGGCATCCGGGATCTTCTTCTCGGGGGCCTTGTCAGCGTTGAAACGCAGGACCCTCGACATGATGGTTCTGGTGGCGGTGGCGATAGCCGCCGGATGGACGTACTCGCTGGCCATCACCCTCACGGGTGGCGGTGACGTGTTCTACGAGGCATCCACCATGCTCGCGGCCTTCGTGCTGCTCGGACACTGGTTCGAGATGAGTGCCCGCGGCGGTGCGAACGATGCCATCCGCACGCTCATGAACCTCACGCCACCCAAGGCTGTGGTGATACGCGACGGCATCGAGACCGAAGTCCCCACCTCCGAGGTGACTGTCGGTGACCTGCTGCTCGTGCGACCCGGTTCGAAGCTACCGGTCGACGGCACGGTGGTCGAAGGCGAGTCCAACGTCGACGAATCCATGGTCACCGGCGAAAGCCTGCCGATTCACAAGACCCCCGGTGACACCGTCGTCGGCGCCACCATCAACAAGAACGGCACCCTGCGGGTTGAGGCCACCAGGGTCGGCGCCGACACCGCCCTCGCCCAGATCGTGAAGCTGGTGCAGGAAGCCCAGAACTCCAAGGCCCCCGGACAACGACTCGCCGACCGGGCCGCCTTCTGGCTGGTGCTGGTGGCCCTGATCGGTGGCGTGCTCACCCTGGTCGGCTGGACCATCGCCGGAGCCGCATTCTCCACGGCTCTCCTGTTCGCCATCACCGTTGTGGTCATCACCTGCCCCGACGCTCTCGGGCTGGCCACACCGACCGCCATCATGGTCGGCACCGGTCTTGGTGCCGAACGTGGGGTCCTGGTCAAGAATGCGTCTGCACTCGAGGCATCGGCCGGTATCGACACCGTCGTGATGGACAAGACCGGAACGCTCACCAAGGGCGAGCCCGAGGTGACCGACCTGGTTGCCACCGGGAGGTCGGAGCAGGATGTGCTTCGATTGGTAGCCGCCGTCGAACGCGAGTCGGAGCACCCTCTCGCCGAGGCTGTCGTGCGCTACGCCGACGAGGCCGGGGTCGAGAGGCTCACAACCACCTCGTTCGAGAATGTTCCCGGACACGGCGCAATCGCCACTGTCGACGGGCATCGAGTGGCAATCGGGAATGTGAGGCTCATGGAGCGAGACGACGTGCAATTGGGCTCGCTCGCAGCAACTCGAGACGACATCGCCGCCAACGGACGCACCGCTGTGGTCGTGGCCGTCGATGGCATTGCCGAAGCGGTCATCGGCATAGCCGACGCCGTACGTGATACGTCCAAGGCTGCTGTAGATGCCGTTGCCAACCGTACCGCCCAGTGAATCAACACCCTTCAAAAATTGACTTGCCATGCCGAAGAAACCGCTGTTTGTGTTATTCATGTTTACTCCTTTTTATTAAATATCCGATCACTCCACCAAGCAGAGCGCCCGGTATGCCGCCAACCAACGAGCCGCTTGCTATCCCAACCAAAGCCGCGTTGATCGGCTTGGCGGGCTGTGCCGTGGTATCGCCTGTAATTGGGATTGACCGACTGAAAACAATCTTGTGAGGCAGCCCGTTAAATGCCGTTAATGCGAGCTTTTCCTCTTTTGCGACGCGACTATTGGCGGCGGTAACACGGGCAAGCGCCGCGATATCGGTCGCTTTCGCATGTTTATTGGCGGCGGTAACACGGGCAAGCGCCGCGATATCGGTCGCTTTCGCATGTTTATTGGCGGCGGTAACACGGGCGGAGGCTTTAG
>CAZDYO010000362.1:0-3572 GCA_964509555.1 uncultured Acidimicrobiales bacterium | reverse complement strand
CGGGCCATGGTCCGCATCGACATGTCGGAATACATGGAGAAACACTCCGTCAGCCGTCTCATCGGCGCACCTCCCGGGTACGTCGGCTACGACGAGGGCGGTCAACTCACCGAGAGCGTGCGTCGCCGGCCCTACGCGGTGGTGCTGCTCGACGAGGTGGAGAAGGCCCACGCCGACGTGTTCAACGTGCTTCTCCAACTGCTCGACGACGGCCGTCTCACCGATGGACAGGGTCGGACGGTCGACTTCACCAACATCGTTTTGATCATGACCTCCAATCTCGCCGGCGAGCCACGCGATTTCTTCAGGCCCGAGTTCATCAACCGCATCGACGACATAGTGAGGTTCCGTGCCCTCACCGAGGATGACCTGGTCGACATCGTCGACATCCAGCTGGAAGGTCTGGCCGAACGGCTGGCCAAGAAACGTATTCGGCTCGAGGTCAGCGACGAGGCCAAGAGGTTCCTGGCCACCGAGGGCTACCAGCCCGAGTTCGGTGCCAGACCGCTGAAGCGGCTCATCCAGCGAGACATCGGCGATCCTCTGGCCATCGCGCTGCTCGAGGGGCGATATGCCGAGGGTGACGAGGTGCGGGTCGGTGTCGACAGCAGCGGTGATCGCCCGGTGCTTTCGCTCTCCTGACCCAACGCGCGTCGAGCATCCCCGAACTCCAGGCACCGCCCGAACTATTCTGGCGGTGCGGAGTTCGGGAGGACCACAGTCTTGCGACGCGTGATTTCATTGATGTCCGGGCTGTCGATTCTCGCGCTCGGCCTGGGGCTCACCTTCTCTCCGGCGTCGGCCGAAGACGGCCCCGAGGTTCATGAGTGCCACGGAGAGATCGTGGTGCAGCTCGAGGCCTGGCTCTGGTCGCGGCCCGGCCACGACTCCTACACCTTCGGGTTGCCCCAACCCCTTGGCCCCGGAACCTGGTCGGTCAACACCCAGTCCTACGACGGCTACGAGGGACGGGAACATTCGTCACAGGACAACGAGCGATGGATCCTGCGGTTGCTCGATGAAGGGGTCGTCGTGGCCACGGTTGGTCCCACGACCGACATCCCCGACGGCGTCGACCACGCGTCGTCCGCCGACGAGCTCGGCACCGTGATTCTCGACCACGGTGCCGACTCGATCGTGGTGGTCCACTCGGGTGAGCCCAGCGAAGACGGCACAGACTCGGTTCATGCCGCGTGCGTCGGGTTCGACCCCGTCACACCTCCGGCGTCGACAACCACCTCCACCATCCCTCCCGCGGTGTCGACCACGACCTCCACCGTTCCTCCGGCATCGACCCCGACCTCCACCCGCCCCGCTGGTCCGACCACCACCACCGTCCCACCCACTCCCACCACCTCCACACCGGATGGCACCACCCTTGAACCCCCGGCCGCTCCCACGCCGATCGGCCCACTCCTGAGCCTGAGCTCGGTTGTCGATTGCTCGGCTCGATCCGTTGTGGCCGACATCATCAACGTCGGCGATGAGGCGTCCCTGGTCGACGTGTTCCTGGTTGCTGACTCAGTGCAGACCGGGGTGCGGGTCGTTCCCGATGGAACCACCCGGGTCGGCTTCACGCTTCCCGAATCTGCAGAGGGGACGACCCTTGAATTGGTGATCGCAGACACATCCGGGGTGGTCGACACCGACAGCGTCCACGTCGACTGCGCGACTTCGGCTTCCGTCGCGGCCGCAACGAGTGTCGACTGTGTGAGCGGGACCCTGGTCGTGGGCCTGGTCAATGAGGGACAGGAAACCGCTCATCTGTCCGTGATCGTGGAGCAGTCAGGATTGATCGACACCGTAGACCTTGAGGGTGGGAACTCCCGACAGATCGTGATCGACCTCAACGGACGATCAACGATCCCCCTGAGAGTTGTTGGTTCGACCGGTGACGATGTGCTCCGCCGCACGATCACCGCCGGATGCCCCAGCGCCGATCTCGCGGTTTCCACCACCGTCAGTTGCACCACCAACGAGATCCTCATCACCGTCCGGAACCGTGGTGATGCGCCTGCCGAAATGCAGGCCGGCCTTGGGAACGGCGGTGTCGAGGGCGTGGTCGTGGATCCCTCCCAGACGGTGGTCATCGGTCTTCCATACGAACCCGGCTCGCGGTCCGAGACACTTCGCCTGACGGGCACCGACTCCCTCATCTCCGCCGGCGGTGAGGTACTCATCGGATGCGAGCCACGACCCGAGACCGCCCCCTCGCCGTGCTCGTCCATCTATCTCACCGACCCGTCGGCATCGACCACAACGATCCTCCCGACCCCACCTCCCGGCGAACCATGGTGGACAGCGGCCGACACGATTCCCGACCTCGGCGACGGCATCGGCGCATCAAGGAGTTGCGCGGTCCCGGAAGTGGACTTCTCCCCGAATTGTTCGATCGGAACCCTCACCATCCGAATGTCCAACACCGGATCGATTCCAACTCGGCTGGTGGTGTTGCTCGATGATGACGCGACCGGCCCCGCCATCGATGTTGCCGCCGGTGCCAGCATGATGACCGCTCTGGGGATCTCGGGCGCCGACACCGTGACCGTCTTCGAGGCCGGACGGGTTCAGCCGATCGCCTCTCTTCGGTTGTCGTGCGACTCGGGAGGCAAGGGGCTGCGCACGGCCGCCTATGCGGTGTTCTCCTTGTCGGTCCTAACCTCGATCCTCACGGCATCGACCGGTCCCCGACGATTGCTGATGCTGTTCCGATAGGGCCGGGTGCCCACGTATTTTGGTCCGCGTGGCCTATTGTCCACGCTTGCGAGCCTCCGGTACTTTGGGGGTTCATCGGGGAGGCAACGACCCGTGGACACCGAATTGGTCGCTTAGTCCACGGATAGCCAGAGCGAAACCGGCCCCAGCCCAGCGTGACGGACACGTTGGATCCAGGAGGTCGGTCAACATGAAGACGAAGCATCTTGCAATCTCGCTGGGTTCGGCCATGATCGCCGCGGGAGTGACTGCGATCGGCTCACCCGCCGGCGCTGTTGTCACCAACGGCGGTGTGGGGCCCATACCGGCAACATGCAACGCTGAGATCCAGTTCTCGTGGCCCGGTGTGGGGTTCAACCTTCACACAACCGGTGCCATCGTGAGCAACCCCGTGTGGGTGTTGCCGCGAAGCCGGACCATCAACGCATCGATTCCGGCCGGCACCTACGACATCGACACTGTCGCCTACGACGGCAACCCGAACCGAGCCGGCGGCACGCCACAGCTGTTCGAGCAGTATCACCTGGAATTCCTCGACAGCAGCGGGTCGATCATCGCCAGCACCGGAACCACGGCCGACCTCGCCGACGGTGTGCTCGAGGCCACGTGGGCAGGTCCGGTGGGTCAGGTCGTTCTCGACAGGCCGGCCACCCAGATTCGGGCCATGCACTCGTTCCCGTTCCACACCACGCCTGACACCGCCAACTCGGTCATGCCGATCTGCGTCGGAGTGAATCCTGCTGTGACGCCAACGACCACGACGGTGGCTCCGGCGACAACCGTGGCTCCGACCACGACGACCGCGGCTCCGACCACGACCACTGCGGCTCCGACCACGACCACTGCGGCTCCGACCA
>CAZDYO010000361.1:0-3572 GCA_964509555.1 uncultured Acidimicrobiales bacterium | reverse complement strand
GTGTTCACGCAGGGATTCCATATGGCGTGCCTCAAGCCCGCACTGGTTGATCGCCGTGATCACCTGACCCCCGCCGAGCAACTCGCCGTCGGGAAACACGTAGTGGGCCATGAATCCCTTCGGATCGATCCTGCTTCGACCGTTCTCATCCGAACGGTTGATCGCGTGGTTCAACAATCTGCCACCCGGCACGAGGAGGCTTTCGATCTGGCCGAAATATTCACCGAGTCGACGCTCGCCGACGTGCTCGAGCATCCCGATCGAAGAAATCGCATCGAACGGCCCGTCGTGGACATCCCGGTAGTCCTGCAGCCGAATCTCCACCTTGCTGGCGAGTCCCGCGCCCGCGACTCGCTCGGTTGCGAGATTGGCCTGCTCCCGCGAGATGGTCACTCCCACGGCGTCGACGCCGTACTTCTGAGCCGCGTGGATCACCATCCCGCCCCATCCGCAGCCGATGTCGAGCAGACGCATACCGGTTCCAAGGCCGAGCTTCCGACAGATCAGGTCGTACTTGTTGGATTGGGCCTCGTCGAGCGAATCGGATTCGGACTCGAAAAGAGCACATGAGTAGGTCATGGTCGGTCCGAGGATCAGCCGGTAGAAGTCGTTTGAGACGTCGTAGTGGCTCGACACCGAACGAGAATCGCGTCGTCGGCTGTGAAGCACACCATGGACCTTCATCTCCTCGGGGGGTGGAGGAAGCGGCCTGAGGTTGACCAGATCCTTCACGGAATGAACTCCGAGAACATGAGCCACATCCCTCATGAACTGTCGGCTGAGATCGATCTCCCCGAGTCGACCACGCACCTCCAGTATCCCTTCGAGATCACCCTCGACCTCGATGTCGCCGGCGACGTAGGCACGACTGAACGCCAGTTCCCTGGCCAGGCCGGTGACCACCCGATGAAAGAAGTCCGGCGAGACCACCCGCACCTTCACCGGCGCGTCGTCCGGACCGAGCGACGTTCCGTCGTAGACGTCGATCCTGATACCGGTCGGAACTTCGCCCAACATGTGGAGCAGAAGTCTCCTCATCTCGATGGTCCCACCCGGTTGGCCCCCGGGTCGGTCGCCATCGCGCTCTGTAGCGATCATCTGGTGCTCCTCGTCCATGAAGATCGTACGTATTGTGTGGCCTCTGCGAAAGCGAGACAGACCATCTCAGCCGTTTCGGTCCACAGCAGCCAGCCGGCACCCCGCGATCGCGCCTCCGTCGCAAAACGGTCGAGGCTCGGTTGACGCTGCCACATCAACCGAGCCTCGTATCCCTGGAGGGGGATGGAGGCATTGAGCCTCCGTGGCTATCTCTTGGGCCCTGCGCCGGAGACTCACCTAACCCACCGAGAACATAGACCAAGTCCGTCAAAGAATCGAAACGAACCTGCAACATTTCTGGAAACATCGCACCAATTGTTGGTTGGCGACGTTTTCGGAGTGTCAGAAGCCAACCCATCCGGCACTGTTCGTGTCGTTGTGGTTACGTTCCGCGACGGCAAGTACGGCATCAACCGACGAATATCGTGCCAACCTTTCCAGGAATCGGATGGTCGGAAAGATGGCGTCGAGCGAACCCGAGGCAATCTCATCGAGGATCTCGGGCGGTCTCCCCCACCAGGCATCAGTGATCTCCAGCCTGTCGGGCACCACCTCACCACCGCGGTAGCGGGCGAGAAAGAAATGGGTGTCGTAGCGCCGTGGTGCCCCAGCCGGCGTGATCCACCATCCCGCGTGGGGAAGGTCGGCTGCCCTGCAGGGAATGTCCCCTCCCACCCATAGTCCGACCTCCTCGAATGTCTCCCGCAGACCGGCATGAAGAAACGCGGCCGCCTCATCGGACGACAACCCTGGGGCCCATGCCGATGACACCACCTGTCGCGCCAGGGCCGAGCGGTCTCCATCGTCGACCGCTCCACCAGGAAATACCACCATGCCCGGCACGAAGCCCGAGCTGAGTCGGCGGCGCCCGATCAGCACATGAAGGTCGGGACGATCGTCGACAACCAGTATCGACGCCGCCTGCCTGATCGGAACATCGTCGGGGGGCGCGGGGCGTTCAGGTGTCGTAGAACTCACCTGCGTTCACGAGCAGACGCTGCCCGGTGATCATGCGGGCCCGGTCGGAGGCGAAGAAGATGGCGGCCTCGGCCACGTCGCTGTCGGTGGGCATGCGCCGCAACGCCATCGACTGCGCGATTTCGTCGCGCACCTCTTCGGCGGTGATGCCCCGTTCGCCGGCCTGCCAGTTGCAGTAGAGCTCGACATTGGGCCCCCACATCCAAGTGGGCACCACGGTGTTGACCCTGATGCCCCGGGGCCCGAGTTCCTCGGCCAGGTCGCGCGCTGCCGAGAGCAGCGCCGACTTGGCGGCCGCGTACGCCGACTGCGGAAGCAGACCGACGGGCTTCAGAGATGCCTGCGAGCCGATGATCACGATCGAGCCGCCGCCACCGGCCTCGATCGCCGGAACCGATGCCCGAACCACATGGAGGGTTCCCAAGACGTTGACTTCGAGATTCTTGAGCCAGGCGTCGTCATCGAGTTGATCAAATCCTCCATGGAGGGTGTCGAGAGCAGCCACGTTGATCACCGCATCGAGTCCACCGAACTTCCCGATCCCGGCAGCCACGGCCGCCTCAACCTGGCCCTGATCACCGATGTCGGCAACGCGGGCAATCAGCCGTTCGCCAGTCGGGTCGAGCCGTTCGGCGGTGCCGGCCAGACGCTCGGCGTTGCGGGCCGTGATCACCACATTGGCCCCGTCGCGCAGCGCCAGGGCGGCACACTTTCCGCCAAGTCCGGGACCGACCCCAGAGACCATCACTGTCTTGCCTTCGAGGATCATGGACCACTCCAATCGATCGATGCCGGCTCGGCGGCGCACGAAGTGTCGAGTGACCGCCCGGGATCCGACACGAACGACAGCACGATGTCGCCGATGCAATCGCTGCCGTACCAGATTCCGTGACCCCGACCGGGCTGCTCGACCACCACCGAGTTCGTCAGATGCTTCGCGGCGGATCTGGCGTAGTCGGCCGGGGTGATCGGATCGAAGCCACCGGCCATCAACAGGGTTGGGATGGTGCTCTCGACCGGGCGGCCCTGCTCGGCGGAGGCCGACCCGGCGAACCCCCACGGGTCGCACACCTCGGAAGTCGGCGGCGAGGAGATCACCGAGGCGAACTCACTCATCGATTCTGGCGGGCCGGTGGTGAACGGGGCCCGATCATGGCACTGGACCGCAAAGTAGGTGCCCTCATCGGTGGCACCCGCCGAACTCGACTCGATGAGGCTGCCGATGCGGGCCGTCCAACTGGCCACATCGGTGTCGCGACGGTCCAGGCCGGCCAGCATCCAGGGGATGTAGGTGGCTTCGGTGTCGCCGTAGAGCATCAGGAAGGTGAAAACTGCGAGACGTTGGCCGTCGATGAGGGTCTCCGGCACCCCGTCCTTGGCGGCAACCCGGATCGGGTCGGCGTCGAGTTCGGTTATGAGACGATCGAGCGTTGCCGACACACCGTCTATCAGGGGGCGAGAGCCGGCATCGACGGCACAGGCCGTGTCGATCGTGG
>CAZDYO010000360.1:0-3579 GCA_964509555.1 uncultured Acidimicrobiales bacterium | reverse complement strand
GTGCTCACCGACCTGCGACGCGGCGACCTGGGCGCAGGCCAACGCCGAGCCCCGGAGACCACCGCGCAACGAGACTTCGTGCGCAACTGGCAACTCGGCCAGTAAACGGCGGCGGCCCCCGTCCCGGCTATCAGCCAGCGGCGTTCACCTTGTAACGCTCCGGGTCGGTGACGAAATCGGCGTGGCCGTAGGAGTCGAGCAGGTGGGCCAGTCGGGCGTTGAGCCGCCGGTCGATCGGCCCGGCCACCACCGGCAGGCGCAAGCCGATCCGGTAGAACATGCCCCGCGTGGTGATCACGGCCAGCGCAAGCCCGGCGGCCAGCTTCTTGGTGAACGTGAGATCGATGCCCATGGCGTTGGCCCTCTCGGCGTCGCCGCCCAAGAAGCTCTTGATGAGCACGAACCGCGAGAACCCGCCCTCGAGCCACGCATGGGTGCGACCCCTGATCGTCGACCGGTCGAACAGTTCGGCGGCCATCGTGCCCCTCGCCAGCGCGCCGCAGGTCTCGTCGTCGTAGCTGTCACGCAAGGTGATGTGGCGGGCGATCAGCAGATCGACGATCTCCTGGGGCGTGTCGCCGAGCAGATCCTCGGGAAGCCCGAGCAGAAAGCTGCGATACCGGGACACCTCCACCGCGGCCTTTTGATCGTCGGTGAACTCGGTGTGGCCCTTCGCCAGAAGCCGGGCCGACATCAGGAACGTGCCGATCGTGCCCGCCGGCATCTGGTCGATCTGGGGGATCGGTATGCCGTAGGTGGCAACATCCCAATGCCCCGAGTTCATCAAATGGAACCGCACCATCGAATGCATGAAACGGACCTTGGCCGCTGCCTGAAACCCCTTGCCAAAGCGGTCGAGCGCCCCCGGCAGGGTGGTGGCCGTGAAGAAGCTCGCCGTCTCGAACACCCGCTTCACCGCGGCCTCATCGGACAACGTGCCGGTCATCGTCATGGGCAACGCCGCGTACTTGTTGAGGAACGTGGCCAGGAACGCGCCCCGGATGGCGAACGGTGTGGCGGTGGCCATCGGGATCCGTTCGGCCCGAGCGCCCCGCTCGACCAGATCCATGTCGACCCAATCGGGCGTGTTTTCCATCGACCGGATCAGCTCCGCAAGCTCCGGAGGCGCCCCGTCGACCTGATCGACGCCCCGCTCACAAGCCGCATCGAGCATGTCGATCAGCGGACGCACCCCCAGCTCCGGGATCAGGGCCGCGTAGGCATCGGCCACCGCATCGCCGGTCATCGTGTAGTTGCGCACCCGCTCGATCAGATCGGGCCGGTCGAACACCCGGTCGGCAGCCTCACGGAGCTTCGCGAACCGGTCGTCGGTGGGGGACGCCTCAGCATCGAGTCGCTCGGGCACGACCGAGAAATCCACGCCGCCGTAGATGGCCGGAATGTCGTCGTGCTGGCGCACCACACGATCGTCGTACACCTGGGAAGTCACGTCGGTAGGGCTCCTTATCGAAACGGCCGATCCGTCGACCGGTTCAAGTCAAGCGGGCCGGCCCGGCGGTGTCGAACCAGGCGGTCAACGGCGTAGAGGCGTGTCGATCCGTGTCACTTCGTCGGGGCCACGAAACAGCTCTGCCGGGCGACCCCCCGACTCGGTGCTTGACTTCTCGCCGGTCGGCTCGAGCAGCCCTGCGATTCTGCGGACCTTGCGCTGGAAATTGCCGGGCTCAAGCTCAGCACCCCACACGATCTCGTAGACCCGCCGGAGATCGCTGATCCGAAATGAGCCGTCTAGGAAGGTCGTGGCCAAGGTGGTGTCCTCAAACTGGTCGCGCAGCGCGTTGAGCGCATCCAACACGATCTGTCGGTGGTCGAACGCCAACTCGATCTGTCCGTCGACCACCTTGTTGACATCTACCAGCTCGGCTTTCGACGCATCACTGCCGGCCACGGGTGCGGCGAGTCGGGGCGCGATCGCCCACCAGGCGATGGTGACCACCCGCATGCGAGGGTCGCGATCCGGCTTGCCATAGGCCGCGAGGTGGGTGAGAAACGAGGGTTCGAAATCGACCCCTGTCTCCTCCGCCAACTCCCGGCGTGCGGCCGCTTCTACGTCTTCGTCGACGTGGACGAAACCGCCCGGAAGTGCCCACGCGCCTTCGAATGGGGGAGCGCCCCGCTCAATGAGGACCACCTTCAGATGATCGCCGGAGATGCTGAACACCACTATGTCGACGGTGACTGCGAACGGCGGGAACTCGTGGGGGTCGTAGCCCTGCAACCCGTGGTCGTCGGTCATGCAGCGAACCATAGCGAGTTTGTATCGAGTTGACAATAATGATGATACCTGTTTATTGTCAATATGACACAAACAACTCGGCCGAATTGAAACCCCGGCCAAGGAGCGAAGATGAAACAGCCCGTCGCCGACACGCTGCTCACTGATCGGTGCCTCCTCCCGACCAGTCATGCCGGCCCATTCTCCACGGCATTCATGGCCACCGCCCGCCCGGCGCCGGCCAGCCGCTTCCGAGGCGCCCTGCTCGGGACCGCCTGCGGCGACGCCCTCGGCCGCCCTGTCGAGACACGAACACCGGCAGCGATCCAGGCGAGGTACGGCGAACTCCGAGACTTCGTTCCATGGCGCGGATGGACCGGTGGACCGACCGGCACCTTCACCGACGACACCCAACTGGCCATCTGGTCGGCCCGAGCCGTGCTCGAAGCGGGCGACGAACACCCGGAGCGGTTCAGTCGGATCCTCGCCGAACGCCTCGGCAACATCCGTGGCATCGGACGAGCCACCCGGCAGGCCGTGGTGCGCCTGAAAGAAGGCAACCCATGGTGGTTATCGGGCACTCCGTCGGCCGGCAATGGGGTCGCCATGCGGGCCGTCTCCCTCGGACTGGCCTTCGCCGACGACCTCGAAACGCTTCGCCGGCAGACGGCCCGCAACGCCGTGGTCACCCACGCCGACAGGCTTGCGGTCGCCTCCGGAATCGTGCAGGCCTACGCCGTGGCCCGACTCGCCCGCACCCCGAGCGGCGCGCTCGATCCCCAGGTGTTCCTCGCCGAACTCGCCGATGTCCTCGGAGACTTGACCGACGCGGCAGCAGTGGAACGACGCCCCAACACCGGCCGTCGACCGGTACGTCTCGCCGATCGCATCCTTGAACTCGGCGACATGCTCGACCTCGAGCCCAGCGAGGCCTTCGCCCACACTCACAACGGAGCGTTCGTGCTCGAGTCGCTACCGGCGGCGATCTGGGCGTTCCTCTCCCGGCCCGACCAGCCCGAAGAGGCGATCGTGGTGGCGGTCAATGGTGGCTACGACACCGACACCGTGGCGGCCATGGCCGGAGCAATGGCCGGCGCCTACAACGGCGAAGCCGCCCTGCCCGACCGCTGGCTCGACGATCTCGAGGCCGCCGATCAGATACGCCACATCGCCGAGCAGTTGCACGGCTCGGAGCCAACCGACCCGACAGAACCCCAGGCGCCGACCGGTGCCGACCAGAGCTACTGGTAAACGAAAGGATCCACTGATGACAGTCATGTGCGGAAAATGCCACGTAACACACGCAACCGTCGACGATGTCCGCCGATGCTTCGAGGCGCCCC
>CAZDYO010000359.1:0-3587 GCA_964509555.1 uncultured Acidimicrobiales bacterium | reverse complement strand
CGGCGAGACCGGCAGGGCCCATCTCGATGCCCGCTTCGATGCCTTCATCTATGAGGGCGAAGGCATCCGGTGTGTCAATGACCGGCCGTGGGTGACGGCAGCCGAGACCTGCGAGTGCGCCTTGGCGTATCTGGGCGTCGGCGACACTGCCCGCGCGGTCGAGTTGTTCGCCATGGCCCAACGGTTGCGCGAGCCCGACGGCAGCTACATCACCGGCATGGTTCATCCCGAACGCAATCTGTTCCCGCCCGACGAACGGTCCACCTATTCGTCGGCTGCGGTCCTGTTGGCAGCCGAGGCCCTCCACGGATCTAGCCCGGCAGCCGGGTTGTTTGCCGACCACGACTTCCTTCCCGCGATCATTGATCTCGGGATTGCCGCCGAGTCAGACGACGAGCCCGCCCGCGACTGATTCGGGTCAGTTCCCGAGGCTCACCGAGATCGGATAGCGGTCACGTATGGCCGCGTCGGCCTCCGGGCTCACATGAGTCGGATGATGAGTCTCAAGGGCTGACAAGACGTATTCGTGGGCCACCTGCCGGGAGTTCCTGGCGCCGGCATCGATCCAGTTGTCGGGAGTGTCGCGGTCGCCGATCACCGGATACACGTATTCACGCTGCATCAGTTCGAGGGTCTGTTCGTGACCCAGAAAATGGCCGGCCCCATGGACGACACTATTGATCACGTCGGCCGAGAGGGTCTCGGCGTTGATGTCGAATCCCCTGACGGTGCGGTTGATCGATCCGAGCATGTCGTTGTCGATCACCAGGCTCTCGAGCGAACAGGCCAGCAGACTGCCCAGCATCCCGGCCGATTCGAACACCAGGTTGGCCCCGGCCTGGCCCGCCAACACCACGTTGATGCCCTTTTCGTAGCCGGCCTGGTTGTCGGGCACCTTCGAATCGGTCATCCCGGCGGCTACGCCCGATGGCAGACCGAGCCAGTTGGCGGTCTGGGCGGCCGCGGCGTTGAGCAGGCCCTCCTCACCGCTGCCACCGCTCATGGCCCCGGTGCGCAGGTCTGACACGAACGGCCAGAGCCCCATCACACACGGATGGCCGGGCTTGATCAGATTGACGCTGGTGAGCCCGGCCAGGCATTCGGCCAGCGCCTGCACCAGAGATCCCGCGAGCGCGGCCGGGGAGGTGGCCCCGGCTTGCCCGGCTGAGAGCAGGTCAATCGGCATTCCGGTTTCGATCTGGGCCACGAGACAGGCCGCCGACTCTTCGGCGAACCGCAGCGGCGGGACCACGAAGGTGTTGTTGGCCATCACGAACGGCCGCTTGGCGAATTCACCCGGGCCACCCATCGCCATGTCGAACATGTCGACCACGTCGTGAACATGCCGGGGAGAAAAGAATGATGTGCCCACCGGCTTGCTGGTCCCGATCATCGCCGCGTAGGCGGTGTTGATGTCGAGTTCCCTGGAGTCGGCCAGGTTCCTGGCGACCACGGTACGGACGAAGAAATGGATGTTGTCGAGCGTGTCGACGATCCGAGCGGCGTCGTAGACATCGGCGGCGGTGCTGTGGCGGAAGGTGTTGGTGTCGTGGTCGAGCATCAGCACCGCGGCGCCGGCGGTACCGAAATGGACCCGATCGCCGCCGACATCGATCGACTTGTCGTCGTCGAAACCGTGCCAGATGAATTCCTTGGCCGCGGTCTCGATGGCCCGTTCGATCAACCCACGCGGATAGTGGAGTCGACCGTGGTCGTCGATTCGTCCACCGGCCGCAGTGACCACATCCACGAATTCGGGAATCGGAGTTCCCATCCCGATCTCGTCGAGCAGGCCCAACGCGGTGTCGTAGACGGTCTGGATGTCGGAGTCGGTGAGCGGCTTGTAGCGACCACCCGACATCCCGGGCCGTATCGGGCGCTCGTCGACAGGCTGGGGGGCCCGACGCCTGGCGATACGGCCCGCCCGGCCTCCGCTGCGACGAGGCGGCTGCGGGTCTGGGCGTGGCTCAATCATGTCGGCTCCCGTGGCCTCAGGCCCGTACGGCTTGGTTGGTCGGGTCGTGTGCGGGTTCGGCCAGGACCGTCGCTGATCGGCGGTCGCCGAGAATGTCGATCTCGAACGTGGTGCCCGGCGCCTCGAGATGGGGGGCCACGTAGGCGAACGCCAGGCTCTTGCCGACAGTGTGGCCGTAGGCGCCGCTGGTGGTGATGCCCACCAGATCGTTGCCCAGCCGCACGGGTTCGTTGCCACGACAGTCGGCGTCGTCGGCATCGACCTCGACGTAGACGAGAACCATCCCAAGCGGATCTGTCTGATCTCGGCGGGCGATCGTTGCGGCCTTCCCGATGAAGTCGGTTGAGTAGTCGACGAACCTGTCGAGACGGGCCTCGACCGGAGTGATCTCGGTGGTTAGTTCGGCCCCCCACGCCTTGTAGGCCTTCTCCATGCGCATCGAGTTCATCGCGTAGCTGCCGAAGTGGACGAGGCCCAGCGGTTTGCCGGCGGCGACGATGGCGGAGTGGAGTTCGCTCATGCGTTCGATGGGATGATGTAGTTCCCAGCCGAGTTCGCCCACATACGAGACCCGCAGAGCCTTGCACGGCACGCCGGCCACCCTGATCTCCTGAGCGGTGAGCCATCTGAATGCGTCGTTGGAAAGATCTGCGTCGGTGAGCGACCCGAGAAGGTCCCTGGCCCGCGGACCGGTGACCGCCAGCAACCCGAGAGAGTCGGTGACATCGGAGATGGTCACTTGCTCGCCGGGACGAACGTGGGTCTGGAGCCAGTCGAGATCGTGTCGCTGTCCGACCACCGCGGAGTTGAGATAGAACCGGTCGGGGGCGAAACGGGTGATGGTCATCTCGGATTCGATGCCGCCCATGTCGGTGAGCATGTGAACCAGTCGGATTCCTCGAAGAGATGGAATCCTGTTGGCGCTGAGGCGTTCGAGAAGTGCGGCCGCGTCGGGGCCCGACACCTCATATTTCGCGAACGCGGTGAGATCGGCCACACCCACGCCGCCGCGCACTCCCCGGCATTCGTCGGCTACCGCATCGAATGCGTTGGTGCGACGAAACGATGGGATTTCCTCAACGCCGTCAGGAGCGAAGAACTTGGGTCGTTCCCATCCGAACACCTCCTGCCACTGGGCTCCCATCGAGTCGAACAGCGGATAGAGCGGGGTGATCTTTTGTGGGCGGCCGGCGAATCGTTCCTCGCCGGGTGGGCGAACCGCGTACATTTCGTGGAACTCATCGATGGTCTTGTCGATCGTGTATCTGGCCTTCGGACCGCAATGCTCCCCGAAACGCCGGGGATCCATCTCGCGCACGTTGACTTCGGTCTGTCCGTGGACCATCCACTGAGCGAGGTATTTGCCGGTGCCGGGCCCCTGGGTGATTCCGATCGATGCACCGGCGCACATCCAGTAATTGCGCAGCCCGGGCGCCGGACCCATCAGGAATCCCGAGTCGGGGGTGTGGGTGATAGGGCCGCTGATGATCTTCTTGATTCCGGCCCGCTCGAACGCCGGCACCCGCTCAGCCGCCAGTTCGAGCCATGGCATGAGCACGTCGGGGTCGGGTGGAGTGAGGTGAAAGTCGAGTTTCCAGTCGATTCCGTCGAC
>CAZDYO010000358.1:0-3593 GCA_964509555.1 uncultured Acidimicrobiales bacterium | reverse complement strand
GACGATTCCCTGTTCGCCGCGATCGGCGAGCGACACGTTTCGGCGCAGTCGTTCGCACGCCGGATCTCGGAGGACCTCAACCGGGAAGACAGCACCGAGACCGAGCACGACCGTCTTCCGGCCACCATTGGCAGGCGTCACGGCACCCGCCGTCAGGGTTCCCACACCGGCGGTGTCCATGTCGAGGGCCTCGACGACATCATGATCCGGTTGTCGCGATGTTGTTCTCCCGTTCCGCCCGACGAGATCGTTGGGTTCGTCACCCGTGGCCGCGGGGTTTCGGTTCATCGCTCCGACTGCATAAACGCCACTGCATTGTCGGAGGGGCAACCCGACCGTCTGATCGAGGTGGAGTGGGATGCTGATCACGAAGGGCAGTTCGCCACCACCATCGAGATCCGGGCACTCGACCGCCAGTCGCTGCTTCGCGACGTCACCGGGGTGTTGGCCGACCACGCCCTCGACATTCTCGGCGCGGAGACCTCCACCGGCGATGATCGCATCGCCACCATGCGGTTCGAGTTCGAGCTCGCCGATGTGAGCCAGCTCGATTCTGTTCTGTCCTCGCTGCTCGGTATCGAGTCGGTCTACGACGCCTACCGACTGGTGCCCGGCGGCGGCTGACCGGCCGCTAGCATCTGCGGTTGTGGCAGAGCCGAAATTCCGTGCCCCCAAGGGCACCCGCGACATTCTCCCTCCTGAGTCGGCCCGCCGGCGAGCGCTGGTCGACACCTTCGCCAACCGGGCATCCCGATCGGGTTTCGGTGAGGTCGTGTCCCCGATGTTCGAGGACATGGGGGTGTTCAAACGGGTCGGCGAGTCGACCGACATAGTCACCAAGGAGATGTTTGATCTCTACGACAAGGGTGACCCGCCCCAGCATCTGGCCCTCCGCCCCGAACTCACGGCCAGTATCTGTCGGGCATTTGCCGAGCATCGCCCGGTTCCACCGTGGAAGGTCTGGTACGAGGGCCCCCAGTTCCGGTATGAACAGCCGCAGGCCGGCCGTTACCGGCAGTTCACCCAGGTGGGTGTGGAACTGCTCGGCACCGACGACCCCCAAGCCGACGTCGACGTCATAGCACTGGGGGCGGGATTCTTCTCGTCTGTGGGGCTGTCGAGAGTTCGCCTGCTCATCAACAGCCTCGGTGATCCCCTGTGCCGACCGGCCTACATGGAAGCGCTCAGGTCGTATCTCGAATCGTGCCGTTCGGATCTGTCGCCCCAGTCGCAGGTGACTCTTGAGCGCAACCCGCTACGGGTGCTCGATTCAAAACGTCGTGCCGATCAGCCGATCATCGACTCGGCCCCGCTGATGGTCGACTTTCTGAGCGCCGAGTCAGCTGAGCATTTCGAGGCGGTCAGATCCGGCCTCATTGCCCTCGAAATCGACTTCGACATCTCGCCGAGGCTCGTGCGGGGCCTCGACTACTACACCAGGACCACGTTCGAGTTCGCGGCCGAATCGCTCGAATCGTCGCAGAACGCCGTCGGGGGCGGCGGGAGATACGACGGGCTCGTGGAAGACCTCGGCGGCCCGCCCACCCCCGGAATCGGCTTCGCTCTCGGCATCGACCGGATCCTCATGGCCTGCGACTCCGAGCAGGTCTTTCCCCAGCCCGCGCCGGCGGTCGACGTGTTCGTGGTCGACGTCACCGGTGGCACCCACGCGCTGTCGGTGTGCGACGCGCTCCGGGGCCGTGGACTCGGTGCCGACAGGGCCTACGGTGGTCGGTCGATGAAGGCCCAGATGAAGCTTGCCGATCGGTCGGGGGCTCCGTTCGCCGCCATCATCGGCGAAGACGAAGTGGCCTCGGGCGAGGTCACCCTGCGCGACATGCGCGGCGACTCCGGCCAACGTCGCGTGCCCCTCGCGGCATTGGCCGGCGAAATACGTCACCTACTCTCCCCGAAACAGGAACGATGATGGATCTCTCAACCTCGATGCGCACCGACATGTGCGGTCAGCTCACCTCCGCCGACATCGGCCGGACCGTCACCATCTGCGGATGGGTCGATCGTCGTCGTGAACACGGTGAGCACCTGGCCTTCATCGACCTGCGTGACCACACGGGTGTTCTCCAGTGCGTGGTCGACGGCTCACGTGATCTCCGCAGTGAGTATGTGGTCCGCATGACCGGCGAGGTGCGGTCCCGGCCCGAGGGCACCGTCAACCCCGACCTCGCCACCGGTGAGGTGGAGGTCGACGTGAATTCCGTCGAGATCCTTTCGCAAGCCGAGCCGCCACCGTTCCCGATGGATGAGCGCACCGGGGTTGATGAGACCATCCGGCTGCGTCACCGCTACGTCGATCTTCGCAAGAGCCGAATGCAGCGGAACCTCCGCACGCGTGCGGTCGTCAACAGCACAATTCGCGCGGCCATGGAACGGCAGGGGTTCGTCGAGGTCGAAACCCCGATGCTCATCGCTTCCACCCCCGAGGGGGCCCGGGATTTCGTGGTGCCCTCCCGCAAGGAGCCCGGCAGCTTTTACGCCCTCCCGCAGAGCCCCCAGCTCTTCAAACAGCTTTGCATGGTCGGCGGAATCGACCGCTACTACCAGATCGCCCGCTGTCTGCGCGATGAGGATCTCCGAGCCGACCGGCAGTTCGAGTTCATGCAGCTCGACGCCGAAGCCAGTTTCGTCAGCCAGGAAGATGTATTCGAGTTCATCTCGGAGGCGGTCGCAGACGTGGCCGAGGCGGTCACGGGAGACCGGCCCACCGAGTTCCCCCACATCACGTGGGCCGAGTCGATGGAACGCTTCGGAAACGACAAACCCGACATGCGATTCGGCATGGAGCTAACCGAGCTCACCCCGGTATTCGAGGGCACCGAGGCCCGCGTGTTCCAAGCCGAATGCGTGAAGGGAATATGTCTCGAGGGTGGAGCGGAAAGCCTGTCGCGCAACCAGGTCGACTCGTTGGTCGACGATGCGAAGCGATGGGGAGCCAAGGGGCTCGCGTGGATGCGGGTGGCCACAGGCGACGATGGCCGGGCCAAGCTCGAAGCGGGCGTGGCCAAGTTCCTGTCGACCGACGAGGGCTCCGCGGTCATCGCCGCGCTCGATGCCAAGCCCGGCGACATGGTGTTTCTGGTGGCCGATGCCCGTCGCATGGTGCAACGCGTGCTGGGCATGCTTCGCCTGGCACTGGGTCGTCCTGCGGTCGGTGAAGGCGGATTCAAGTTCGTCTGGGTGGTTGATTTCCCCTTGTTCGAAGGTCTCGGCGACGACGGCAAGCCCCTTCCTGCCCACCATCCGTTCACCATGCCCCACCCCGACGACATGGCCAATTTCGATGCCGGCGGCGAGGCTCTGCTCGACGTGCGCTCGCAGGCCTACGACCTGGTGCTCAACGGGTGGGAGCTCGGATCGGGCAGCGTTCGTATCCATCGCAACGACATCCAGAGCCGTATCTTCGAGCTGCTCGGGATAAGCGAGGAGGAGGCGCAGGCCAAGTTCGGTTTCCTGCTCGACGCGTTCAGGTTCGGGGCGCCACCCCATGCCGGGTTCGCCTTCGGTATCGACCGTCTCACTGCGCTGATGGTCGGCGAGGAGAACATACGCGAGGTCATCGCCTTCCCGAAGACCCA
>CAZDYO010000357.1:0-3608 GCA_964509555.1 uncultured Acidimicrobiales bacterium | reverse complement strand
CCGATCTCGACGGCCGCTGTTTCGCTGGTCGCGCTTGTATTGTCGGCATTGGTCGCCGAGTACCTGTATCTCCGTCATCGATCGGGCCGGTCGGTGAGGCCGTCCGGGTTTTCCACGGGTGTTTCCGTGCCGATCGACACGGAACGGTGAACTAGCGTCGCCTGGGGTCAGCGACCAGGAACGTCGCTTTCGATGATTGGACTTGCAATGGACCAGACAGTTTTCAGGTGGATCAATGATCTTGCCGACACCACCACTTGGGCCAATGGCTTCATGGAGTTCTACGCAAAGGTCGGCGTCGCCTTGTTCGCGTTGCTTCTTGTTGCCGGGTTTCTGCTTGGGCGCCAACGTCATGACCACCGAGCAATGGCATTATCTGTCTGGGCCGGGGGTGCACCGCTGATCGCGTTGTTGAAAGGTCAGACGATTGGCCGTTCCGTTGACCGGGCTCGGCCTTCCAACTCACTCGACAACGTCCATCTGCTCCTGTCGCGAACGGCGGATTTCTCATTTCCCAGTGACCACGCCACGATGGCTGGGGCGGTTGCCGTGGGATTGTTGCTTGTTGATCGGCGACTCGGGGTCGTGGCGGGTGTGGCAGCGCTGTTGATGGCGTTTGCGAGGGTCTATGTGGGGGCCCACTACCCGGTCGACGTGCTGGCCGGGCTCGCTCTGGGCGGGTTGGTGGCGGCCATTGGTTGGTATTTCCCCGTGCCGGCACTGGTGAGACTTGTCGATCGCGCTGCGGGCTGGCCTGTGGTGGGACAGATCGTTGGGAAGTAGTCACCGGAGCACTTCAGGTGAAGACGTGTATCGTCTTTACAGATAGAGTATAACAATGCGACCGCTGTCACAGATATAGAGGGACCTAAGTCCCTTACCGCGAAATATGTACGGACTTATGTTCAATACATGCCACGCAACATCGTCATTCTCGGTGGCGGGACCGGTGGAACTCTCACCGCCAACCGCCTACGCAAGCACTTCAAGCCCAGCGAGGCCGTCATCTCGGTCGTCGACAAGAATCGCGACCACATCTACCAACCGGGGCTGCTCTTCGTGCCCTTCGGACTGGCCTACGCCGACGATCTCATCAGGCCCCGTGAGCGCCAGTTCAAGAAGGGCATCGATTTCTACGAGAGCGAAGTCGACCATGTCGACATCGAGGGCCGCAAGGTGTTCCTCGAAGACGGCCGAGCGCTGGCCTACGACGCCCTGATCATTGCCACCGGCGCTCGGATCGTTCCCGACGAGACCGAAGGCCTCACCGGCGATGGCTGGATGCAGAAGATGTTCACCTTCTACGACGTCCCCGGTGCAACCGCCCTCGCCAGGGCCTACGACGAATTCGAAGGCGGACGCATAGTGGTCAACGTTGCCGACATGCCCATCAAATGCCCGGTGGCTCCGCTCGAGTTCTGCTTCCTGACCGACTGGTACTTCCAGGAGAAAGGAATCCGGGACAAGGTCGAGATCACCTACGTGACCCCGCTCGACAACGCATTCACGAAGCCACGAGCGGCATCGGCACTCGCTGGACTGCTCGACGAAAAGGGCGTCAAACTGGTCACCGAGTTCAACACCGGTGAAGTCGATGGGCCCGGAGGCCGCCTCATCAGCTACGACGAACGAGAGGTGCCGTTCGACCTAGCGGTCGTGATCCCCGTTCATTCGGGCGCCGAGTTCGTCGGGAGGTCCGAAGGTCTCGGTGACGCCCTCGACTTCGTGGAGACCGACAAGCACACGCTCCAGTCGAAGGCATCGCCAGCCATATTCGCCATCGGGGACGCCGCCAACCTCCCGGCGTCCAAGGCCGGCTCGGTGAGTCACTTCGAAGGCGAGATCCTCGTCGAGAACGTGATCCGATTCCTCGACGGCAAGGAACTCGACGCCAGCTTCGATGGCCACGCCAATTGCTTCATCGAGACCGGGTTCTCCAAGGCACTGCTGATCGACTTCAACTACGACCAGGAGCCCGTGGAGGGGCACTTCCCCACCAAGGTCGGGATGCCGCTGTTGAAGGAATCACGGCTCAACCATCTCGGGAAGCTCATGTTCCAGTGGTTCTACTGGCACAGCCTCCTCCCCGGTCGTGACATTCCGGGAATCAATCCCGACATGCCGACCTCCGGCAAGCACATCAACTGATCAAGAAGGGAACAATCATGCCAACCACGACATTCGCGGATCGACAGGTCGAACTCACCGGCGACGGCTTCTTCGCCGACCCGTCCCAGTGGAGCGAAGACCTGGTGCCGGCACTCGCCGCCGCCGACGGAATCGACGAACTGACCGACGATCACTGGACGGTCATCCGATTCATGCGCAAGGAATACCTGGAGAACGGGACGGGTCCCAATGTGAGGGCCTTGGGCAAGACATCCGGTGTCACGGTGAAGCAGCTCTACAAGCTCTTCCCGAAGGGACCGGCCAAGGTCGCCGCCCGGCTGGCCGGCATCCCCAAACCCCGCGGCTGCATCTGAGAGCGCCCGGCAGCCACCGATGAGAAGGGAACCACCATGGACCTCAGCAACGACAAGATCTCGATCGTCATCTCCCAAGGAAGCCTCGAGGGGGTCTACCCGGGCCTGATCATGGCCAACGGAGCCCGAGCCGAAGGCATGGAGGCGAACCTGTTCTTCACGTTTTTCGGTTTGGATGCGATCCACAAGAAGCACCAGGAGCACATCAAGGTGGCCACGGTCGGCAACCCGGCGCTTCACGTGCCCACCTGGGCCGGCGGTCTTCCGGGCGTGTCTTCCGCCATGACCCAGGTGATGGAACACAAGATGGAAAAGCTCGACATACCGTCGATTCCCGAATTCGTCGAACTCATCTCCGACACCGGAGCCGGCCTCTACGCCTGCAAGGCGTCGGTCGATCTGTTCGGCATGGACAGGTCCGACTTCATCGAGGGGGTCGACGACATCATCACCGTGGGCGAGTTCTACGAGATGGCCCACGGCGGCCACATCGTGTTCACCTGATACGTTTCGGCGATGACCGAGCCCGACCACGAGGCGATCGCCGGCCAGCACGACCACTGGGATTCAGTCCTGTCCGACAACCCCGACATGTACGGGTTGGATCCCAGCGAGTCGGCCTTGGCTGCCTCTGCACGCTTTGGTGAGGTCGGAGCCGTGACCGTGTTGGAACTGGGGGCCGGTCAGGGGCGCGACACGTTCCACTTCGTCCGCCGCGGATTCGACGTGACCGCGCTTGACTTCTCCCACGAGGGTCTGGCATCCATCGAATCACGAGCCGATGAGATGGGGGCGGTCGTTCGATGCCGGCGTCACGATGTGAGGTCGCCCCTCCCGTGGGCCGACAGCTCCTTCGACGCTTGCTATTCCCACATGCTGTTCTGCATGGCGTTGACCACCGATGAGCTGGCGGCTCTGATGACCGAGGTCAGGCGGGTTCTCAAACCCGGCGGGCTCGTTGCGTACACGGCCCGAAACACCAGCGACGCCCACTACGGCGAGGGCGTCGATCGCGGAGACGACATGTGGGAGCACGGCGGCTTCATCGTCCACTTCTTCAGCCCCGAACTGATCGAGCGCCTCGCCGACGGATTCGAGATCCTCGACCGCTTCGAGTTCACCGAG
>CAZDYO010000356.1:0-3615 GCA_964509555.1 uncultured Acidimicrobiales bacterium | reverse complement strand
CGGTGGATTGAGGCTTAGACGGGGAAGTTCTATTCGGCCGGTTTGGTAGCGATGATGTAGCGAAAGACGTTGTCTTGGCGGAGCTCGCCGTCGGGCTTGCGGTCGGCTTCAAGAACGCTGGCGAGCGTGTCGCGCACCTTGTCCGCTCCGACCATGTCTATCACCTTCTGTAGCGGGCCAGCCGAGGTGTGAGCCTCCCATGCGTGGTCGATGTCGCGGAACGTGAGTGGGCACGACACCTCCCCCCCTCCTGAAACCGTGAGGTCGACAGCTTCGAGCATCCCTTCGATGCACCCGGCTTCGCTGATCCCGAGCGGCGCAGGCGACCCTGACGGCGGCGGTGCGAGTGAACGAAGACGAGCGAATAGTGCGTCGGTCTCACAACGGGCCGAGTCCCCCCAAACACCGATCGCGACGTGGCCTCCGGGTTCGCAGACCCGGGCAAGTTCGGCAAAGGCTACTGCCGGCGCAGCTGCGTACTGAACGGAATTGAACGCCGTCACGACGCCGAACGTGCCGTCTTCATAGGGGAGCTCTTCAACGTCTCCAACCTGAAAGTCGGCGTCCGGAGTGCGCGACCCAGCGAATTCGACGAACGCGGCGCTGGCATCAAGCCCCGACACCAAGGCGCCGGCGGCGGTAGCCAGTGAGGTCACAAGGCCAGTACCGCAACCGGCATCGAGTAGCCGTATCCCGTCGAGCGGTCCGAGAGCCGCCAGAGCGCTATCGAACAGTGGCTGCATCTGAGATTCCAAGTCCTGGGCCCAGATCGATGGGGCTCGCCCCCATAGCTCACCTTGAATCTCATATGTTCGCATCGTGTCTCCTCTGGGTTTTGTGGCCGGATGTGACAAGGGTGAGACATCGTCGATACGGGCGCATCCGGGGCTACCCCGGATTCCAAAGCGCAGGCGCGGTGCGATACTTGGCAGATGAGCATCCGAGCAACTCGCGGGGGCGTCGTGGTCTCTGGCCGCGAGGCAGAAGTGTTCGATCTCGTGGGAGAGCACCTCACTCAGGCCGAGATCGGTGAGCGGCTGTTCATTTCCGTCCGCACAGTCGAGTCTCACGTGGCCTCGCTTCGACGCAAGCTCGGCATGGTGGATCACCGGGCTCTGGTCCGGTTGGCCGCCGAATCTCGCTCGCAGCGACCAACGAGCGAACTGCCACATGAGGCGAACTCGTTCGTTGGGCGGCTGGCTGAACTAGATGCGGTTGCTGCCGCGATTGCCTCCTCACGGGTGGTCACGGTGGTTGGCGCTGGCGGAACCGGGAAGACCCGGCTGGCAGTCAAGGCGGCGAGCAGTTTTCCGTTCAATGAGTCACATGTCCCCGTCTGGGTTGACCTCACCGCGGTGGTGTTGTCGGCGGACGTCGCAGCCGCTCTGGCCAAAGCTTTGGGAGTCGTCGAGCCCGGGCGCCGCACACATGAACAAGCGGTCCTTGACGTTCTCGGTCAACGCGACGTGCTCGTGGTGATCGACAACTGTGAGCAGGTCCTCGACGAAGTCGCGCTCATGGTGGAACGAATGCTCTCAGCGTGCGCGAGTGTGAGGATCCTGCTAACGAGCCGGATCCGACTCGCAGTTCCTTTCGAACAGGTAGTTCTGTTGGGCGGCCTTGCCATCGGCAGCCCAGACGATCCCGGCGAAGCGGTGGAACTCTTCGTGGAACGGGCCAAGCTCGGGGGCGCAGACCTCGGCGAGGGTGACCGCTCTCGGGTCGTGGACATCTGTCTGGCTCTCGACGGAATGCCACTCGCGATCGAACTTGCGGCAGCACGAGTGGCAACGATCGGCCTGGACGGTATCGAGAGCGGCCTCGGCGACCATAGACGTTTGCTCGTCGGCGGGGCGCGCCTGCAGAATCGCCATCGGTCCGTCAGCGCCACCGTCGCGTGGAGCTACCAACTGCTCACACGATTCGACCAGAACGTGCTGTCCAGGGTGTGCACATTTCGCCGGCCTTTCTCTGCCAGGGATGCGGTAGCGGTCGCGGCCTACAAGGATGTTCCAGGACCTGACGTTGAGGGAGCACTCGGACGGCTGGCGCAACACAGTCTGATCGAGCCGGCAGCCGCCGAGGACGGCCTGCGATACCGGATGCTAGAGACCGTCCGACAGTTCGGGGTGGAAGAGCTACGCGCCGAGGGCGACAACGAAGCGCCGGAACGTCACCTCGAATGGTGCGCGTCAATGGTCAGCGGCCTCGGAGTCGACAAGCACCGATCCAGCTGGGCGGCTGACGTCGACGCGATTGCTGATGAGGCCAACGGAGCGCTCAACTCTGCCGTCGGCATTCAGAAGCATGTTCAATCGCATGAACTTGCGTTCCAACTTGCTGGACTCCTCTTCGAACGCGGTCGCATCACGGATTCCCAGCTCGCATTCGAACGTGCTGCCAACCTGGCCGGTAGCGACAACGCCGAGGCCGCCGATTTGGCCCTGGCGGCAGCCGTCGCCAAGTGCAGAGTCGCCGGGAGCGACGCGCTTCGCCTCGAGGAGAGAGCCATTCGCAAGTCGCTTGATGGCGGTGATATCAACCTCGCGGTTCGATGTATTTCAGGTTCAGCGGAGCTCATTGCTCGATTCCCCGGAATGTTCGACAGCCCACCGCCCATTGAGCGAGCCCACATGCTCCTCCAAGACGCGAAGACCCATGCAACGCACAGCCCCCTCGCTGAGTTGACGTTGACCATCGCTACGGCAGCGATCGACCCCAGGCGAGACCTCGGCCAGCTCGAGGGCCTTGTCCGCCGGGCCCTGGAATCCGAAGAGCCGCTGCAAGCGACTGCCCTTCTTGACAGAATTGCGGTCCGACACATCGAAGACCACCATCTCCTTGAAGCCCTCGATGTGTGTCGCCGTCGACTTGAGCTCCTGGGCGAACAGCCGCTAGGCCCCCGTCTCGCACTAGAGCTGAAGGACGCGCTCCACACGGCAATCTTCACGGCAACCGGTGCCGGCCACCTCACCCAAGCGATCCAATACGCCGAACGCCACGCTCAGCTTCCTTTCCTTCGGGACGAGCCCGATCACGCGTTTGGCGAAGGAATCGTGCCAGACGCGCTCGCAGGAAATTGGAACAATGCCATCAAGGCAGGACAAGCCTTCTTGTCGGCATGGGAGCAGTCCGGCCAGCCCGTGGCGCCTGGGCGCGCTCTCGGGCCGGCAGCGCTTGCCATGATTTGCAGCCTTCAAGGTGACGAGGGCGGGCGCTTGGATTGGATCGAGACGCTGCAGCTGATTCGTGGCAATTGTCCCCTCGACCGCTCGACGGGGTACGAGGAGGTTTTCGACGCGATTGTCGAACTGCACCACAGCCGGAGCGAGAACGCAGCGCACCGCCTAGCCGAGCATCGACACGATCGCTTCTTTGGAGCTGTATTCCAACAATGGCATGCGGCGCTTACAGCCGAGGCAGCCGTCCTCGCCGGCCACTCCGACGCGGACGCGAAGATCGCAGACGCGATCGCCACAACCGACCACAACCCAATAGCGACCGCTCTTACTCGAAGAGCACGAACGCTGCAGGACGGCACGAACGAGGAGTTCGAGCGCATCGCAGTCGATCTGCGTCGCCTGGGATGTCCTTACCAGGCGGCCCGTACCCTGT
>CAZDYO010000355.1:0-3617 GCA_964509555.1 uncultured Acidimicrobiales bacterium | reverse complement strand
AGCCACCGGCGACCACCAGTGGATTCATGTCGACCCGGAGAAGGCTGCAGCCGGACCGTTCGGTGCAACCATCGCCCACGGCTATCTGACCCTGGCGCTCACCAACAAGTTCATGCCGGAGATCATGCGTGTCGACGGTGCCTCGATGGGTATCAACTACGGAGTCAACAAGGTGCGTTTTCTCCAGCCCGTGAAGGTCGGATCCCGGGTGAGAGGGTCGGCTTCGGCAACTGCGTGTGACGAGATCCGCGGAGGTGTGCAGGTGGTGATCACCATCACCGTCGAGATAGAGGGGTCCGATCGGCCGGCGTGCGTGTGCGAGTCAGTCAGCAGATTCATGACATGACCCGGAGTGTGAGCGCCGCCGGTGCCTTACCATTGTCCAATCCTTGGAGGCACTGAACAATGGCCAAACGAAAGAAGCGGACCAGCGCTGTCCACCGCGTCGGACCCTCGCTACCGCCGGTGACGGCAGGGTTGCAGAGCCCGCGGCGGCGCGTCCCCGCAGAGATTCAGCGGCCGCCGTACGCGATCTCGGGCGACCCCGGGCCGTCGATGTCGTCACTCACCCGGACACCCGCCGAAGCCGAGGCCATGCGCCGCGCCGGGCATGTCGCCGCCGAGGTTCTACTGGAGGCCGCCGCGGTTGTGGGCGTTGGCGTCAAGTCCGATGAGATCGATCGTGTGGTCCACGAGGCCACCATCACCAGGGGCGCTTATCCCAGCCCACTCAACTACCGGGGCTACCCGAAGAGTGTCTGTACGTCGGTCAACGAGGTGATCTGCCACGGGATTCCCGACAGTCGGCCCCTCGCCAACGGTGACATCGTCAACGTCGATGTCACCGTCTACATCGACGGCGTACACGGCGACACCTCAGCGACCTTCTTGATCGGCGATGTCGACGATGTCTCGAGGATGCTCGTTGCCGAGACCCGCACCTCGCTCGAGCTCGGTATCGCGGCGTGCCGCCCCGGTGGGCCGGTCAGCGACATCGGACGTGCCATCGAGGCCCACGCCAGGAAACACCATCTCGGTGTGGTCAGGGAATTCATAGGACACGGGGTGGGCACCGACTTTCACAGCAACCTTCAGATTCCCCATTACTACGACCGTCGCCACTCCGAGCCGCTCGAGGTGGGCACCTCGTTCACCATCGAGCCGATGCTCACACTCGGTTCCCCCTACGCCGAGGTCTGGGACGACGGATGGACCGCGGTGACCGAAGACGGACGTCGTACCGCGCAATTCGAACACACTCTTCTGATGGGTGAGCATGGTGTCGAGATCCTCACCGTGACCGAGTCCGGGGAGTGCGCACACCAGAGCGTTCTCGAATCTGTGGCCTGAAGCCGGTATTGGTGCCCGTCATGATCTACCGTCTTGGCATCAACCATCGAATGGGATGAACAAATGGCATCAATCACCACGATCGAAGGCATCGGAGCCAAGTACCGCAAGGCTTTGGTCGCCGGCGGTATCAAGACCACCGGAGCGCTCCTGAAGGAAGGCGGCTCGAAGAAGGGCCGCAAAGCGCTTGCTGCCTCAACAGGTTGCACCGAAAAGCAGATCCTCGGCTGGGTCAACCGGGCCGATCTCATGAGGGTCCGGGGAGTCGGAGAGGAATACAGCGATCTCCTCGAAGCTTCCGGTGTCGACACCGTCAAGGAGCTGCGCAAGCGCAAGCCGGCAAACCTTCACGCCAAGATGCTGGAGGTCAATTCGGCCAAGAAGAGGCCGCTCGTGCGACGCCCACCGTCACTGGGAGAGGTCGAGCGCTGGGTGGCCCACGCGAAGGAACTCGACCCGATGGTCACCCACTGATCAGCCGACAACCGAAAAGTCGACCTTCCTGGCCAGGCAGTCGACACGGTCGAGTCGAAGCTCGATCTCAGCACCGAGGTCGAGCCCGTCGGCCGTGATCTTCGTGACCACGGCGGGGTCACGAAGTTGCACCCTCGCGCGTCCCCGACGCTGGTCGATGTCGGTGACCACCGCATCGAATGTCTGCCCGATCCTGGTTTCGAGAGTGACCGCCTCGACAAAATCGACGACAGCCCGCTCGAGGGCGCGGTCACGTTGTTTGGCCGCGCCCATGAGACTCGGCAACTCGTCGAGTGCTTCCGACGCCCACGCGGGAACCTTCTGATCGGCACAGCTGGCCACGAGTATCTCGTTGGAAAAGCGGTCGCACAGTCGTCTGAGCGGTGCGGTCACATGGCTGTAGGTCGACGCGATCGCTGAATGGGTGGGCTGCTCCGGCTCTTGGTGGTCGTGGAACGCGACATATCCGGCGCCGCGAAGACCGCGAGCTGCCTGGCTCAACATGGCGGCCTTCGCCGGTGTGTCGGGCCGGAGCCCCCGGATTCGCTCGGCGTAGCTCATCTCGCCCGGCCACTCGATGCCCAGGGCCCGGGCCGTGCGCCGTAGGCGGGAGATGGTTCGATGCTCCGGAGGGGGAAGCGTGCGAAGTAGTCCTTCACCGGTCTCGAGCATGATGTGGCTGGCCGCGATGCCGGTGAGCAGCGAGATCTGCGCGTTCCAGTCCTCGATGGGGAGGCTCTGATCGTATTCGAGTCGGTAGCTGCCATCGGGTGCCTCGTAGACCTCCTGGGATGGCAACGCCAGGCTCACCGCGCCCCTCTCGGCCTCGCGTTGCCGACGCAACTCGCCGATCTCGCGTAGTAACGACAGCGGGTCGTCGGGGTCGGCGGTGGTGAGCATCTCCTGGGCGCCCCGATAGGAGAGCTGGGCCCGATTCCTGACCGTGGCCCTCTCGACGTGGGCCTTCAGAAGCGCGCCGTCGCGATCGAGGTCGATCGACCAGAGAAGCGCCTGGCGATCCTGGTCTTCGAGAAGGCTCCCGGCATCCTCGTTGATTCGATGGGGATGAAGAGAGGTGCGGAGGTCGGGGCTGTAGAGAGTGAGTCCCCGGGATCTGGCTTCGAGATCCACCGGGCTCTCCGGAGCAACCAGCGAGGCGACGTCGGCAATCGCGTAGAAGACCCGGTAACCGCTGGGCAGACGCGACGCGGAGTAGGCCTGGTCGAGATCCATCGACCCCTCGGGATCGATGGCCACAAGTTCGATGTCGCGGGCGTCGCGAATCCGATCGCCGGCCCCCGGCGGCAGGACCGGCCCCCGATCGGCGGCCTGCTCGGCGTCGGCGAGCACATGGTCGGGAAAATCCTCCGGTACCCCAAGCTCACGTCGTAGGTGACGGAACCCCTCGATCATCTTCGGATCAGGGGGACAGCGAACAAAGCAATGAGGCACGCCCGGAAAGCTAGTGCGCTGTGGCCGCTATCGAGTGATGGCTCAGCGCAGAACTGCTCCGTTGGCCCGAGGTAGTTCGATCCAGGTGCGTCCGGGCAGGATCGGTATCGGGCGGCCGTCGACGTCGACGTACTCGGTCTGATCCGTGAGTTCGGGTCGGCGCCAGGTGGCTTCGATCACGTGGCCGTCGGTGAGCACCCATGCGGTGCCGACACCAATCGATTTGGCCTCGGGGGATTCGGCGTCGGCAGCCGAAATGCCGTAGTCGACAAACTGCACGATCACGGTGGTGGGAGAGGTGCGTTGACCCGTTGTGTCAACGGTGGGGGACCCATCCTGAC
>CAZDYO010000354.1:0-3618 GCA_964509555.1 uncultured Acidimicrobiales bacterium | reverse complement strand
GATGCGAGCCACACCCCTGGGCAGGTCGACCAGGCCGACTTCCCGGGCCAGAACGGCCGGGGCCAGCACATCGTCGACCCCCCTGGTCATCGAGATGATGTAGCTCTCGATCAGTTCGTCCCCGTTGGCGTCCATGAGGTCGCGAAGCACACGGAACAGACCGAGAGCGTCGCGTTCGTCGAGTGGCGTTCCGGGCGGGGCCAACGGCCGTCGGCTGGCCAACTCACGGGTGAGCAGCTCGGCGCGACCTGCAGGGTCGTCGATCGGGTAGGTCTCACCGGCGTCGGCCACCAGACGTTCGATGCTTTCGTGGTGGCGGTCGGCATGCTCGCGGATGTCAAGCGTGGCCAGGTGGAATCCGACCACCTTCACGATCTGACGGACCCGGGCCAGACGGCCCCGGGCCATGGTGGTGCCCCCGGCCGACATCAGGGCGTCGTGCATGGTCCGCAGATCATCTGACAATTCGTCGGGCGACCGGTAGCCGCGGGGGTCGCGGGTGAGCGCTCCTCGTAGGCGCTCGCGCATCACCCGACACATCATGCGATGGGGTTCCGACCTGATCACCGGGCTCATCTCCGCGAACAGTGCGGGGAAGACGGGCCGGTAGTGGTCGATGCGTTCTGCGAGCGCCGTGGACGGGGGCCTGATCAGCATCGATACCGACAGCTCACCGGACAGGGTTTCGATCTCGTTGATCAGCAGGGCAATGGCCCGCTCACGGTGTAGGTCGACAACGGTCCGGGTCACGTCGGGGGTGACGTTGGGGTTGCCGTCGCGATCGCCGCCCACCCACGACCCGAACCTGATCGGTGTGTGCTCCACGTCGTGTTCGACCCCGTGGTCGGCCAGCGAGAACCGCACGTCCTCGAGCACCTCGGGAAGGCCGTCGACCACGAGCTGCTCGAGATACCAGAGCGCCGCCCTGGCCTCGTCGAACGGGGTTGGCTTGTCGGATCGGATCTCGTCGGTCTGCCACAGAGCGTCGATCAGTTCGTCGATGCGGCGATCGATGCGAACCTGATCCCTGCTGTTGCACTGCCCCCGGGCCTCGAGCAGTCGTGATATCTCGGCCCGCTTGTCGAGCACCGTTCGCCGTGAGGCTTCGGTGGGGTGTGCAGTGAACACCGGTCGCAGGTCGGCCCGGTGGACCAGTGCGCCGATGTCGGCGGGGTCGATGCCATCGGCGACGAGACGATCGATCGTGTCGCCGAAGCCGTCGACCGGCCCTCCCCCGGACGTGAGCTCCTCCACACGATGAACCTGCTCGGCCACGTTGGCGAGATGGAAATACATGGTGAACGCCCGCACCACCAGGATGGCCTCGATCTCGTCGACCGATCCCAGCAGGGTTCGTAGTTCCTCGCCGGCGTCGGCACCGTCGGCGGAGCGCTGCGCGCGGGCGAGCGTTCGCACCGATTCCACCAGGTCGAGAAGATGCCTGCCCTCCTGCCGCACGAGCGACGCACCGAGCTGATGACCGAGCCGGTTTATGTCTGACCGCAGCGCGGTGCTGGTCTGCGTATCGGTGGGCGGTGTCATGGGCCGAGGTTATGTCAGCCTCCGGGCGGTGCCGATATCGTCTCACGGTGATTCGAAAGCTGACAGTGGCCATGACCGTCGCGATGGTGGCCTCGACCGGGTTCTCGCCAGCGTTGGCGCAGAACATCGAGGCTCCCGGAACCACCCCCGAACTTGATCAGGCCAACGAGCTCGGCCAAGGGTCCTGTTCGCCGGAATCGCTGGCGGTGGATCAGGTGACCACGTGCTCGTTCCCTCTGATCGGGGCCACCCGCCTCTCCGGCCTGTTTCCCGTCCACGCGTATGTGATCGGGCAGGAGAACCTGCGGAGCGGACGATGCGTCATCTCCGGCGACAGCCTCGTGTGCCCGGATCTGCCGGTGGGATTTGTCAGTGGGTCATTGTCGGTAGCCGTGGATTTCGCCCCTGAGCAGAACGCGTTGGCCGAGATATCTGTGGATCGGACCCGCGACGGCGTTCTGGGACTGGTGATCGCCTCAACGCGGGTCACTCCGGCGTTCGCGGGTGTGTCAACCACGTTCCAGGTGTTTCGTTCGTCGTCGCTGGATCCGAACGCCACTGCCGACCTGCTGCTGAGACGCGAAGGAGACGACACGGTCGTGGCCCGAGCCATGGCACTCTCACCCGGAGATCAGTTCGGGTTTGCTGAGTTGACCATCCCCGAGCCCGGCCGTTGGACGCTCACCGGATGCCTGAACGGCCCCAGCGAGGAGTGTGTGAAGGAAGGAATCCGACGCCCGGTTCAAGCCATCGCCCCCGACCCGATGCCGCTGGTGGAAGGTCACAACGACGTCTCCGCCGAACGGATCAACCTCGTGTTCGTGGGCAGCGGGTTCGACGACCCGACCAAGGCCACCCTGGTCGAGACGGCCACCCGGTTGCTCAGTCTCGACGGCGAACCGGAGGTGTACTCGGACGCTGGCGGCACGTATGCACTCGGCTGGGGGCCCTTCTCCGTCGAACCGATTCGTGGCAATGTCGACCGGTTCAATTTCTGGTACCTGGAAGGTGACCTGCCATCCATGGATCTTCTGGTCGATCCATCCACCAAGGAGATCGACACGATGTCGGTCGAACCGTTGGGGTTGGGGCCCGACGTGATACTCGTGGGCCTTACCAGAAACAGCAGTGCCGACAGCGATCGGGCTCACGCTGCTCTGCCGTCATGGGCCGACGATGAGGTCGTCGACCTTCCCGACACGCCGACCCTCGGAAGTATCTACCTCCCTGTGTTCGACAACGACCCGAGCGTGGCCGGCACGCTCACCCACGAACTTGGCCACGCACTGTTCGGGTTGCGTGACGAATACGACCGGTTCGGTACCGACGTTGGCCGTCCCGGTTACCCAAACTGCCTGACCGACCGGGTGGATGCAGAGACCTACTGGGGAGACCTTCTCGGCCAACTCGACCCGATGTACGAGCGCTGGCAGTCGGTGTCGGAAGCCAACGGTGTCTGGTACGAAACCGATCTCACCAAGGACGAGTTCCGAGTGGAGGTGGTCGACGCGTATTGCGCCGGCGATGAGGTGGCCAGCTTTCGGCCCACCAAGCGAAGCCTGATGAATGGAGAGGAACCGGTCTTCGGCATGGTCAACAGGCGCCGGGCGGAGCAGGTTCTCGACCTGTGGCCCGAACCAGTGGTGATCCCGTCGACGACCACGACGACGCCGACCACCACCACTGTCGCGACCTCGACCTCGATCCCCACGACCTTGCCGCCGTCGACGGTTTCCGGCGGTGCGACCGGTCCGGTGGACGGAACCGGCAAGTCGACCGGTTCGGCTGCGGTGACGTTGGTTGTGGTCGGGCTCACCGCGGTTGCGCTGGCCGCGGCCACAGTCGCTCTGATGAGAGCGCGAGCCAGGACCTGACCGGCGCGCGCCTCACCAATCGCGTAGGTCGACGGGCCAGGTCTCGATCACGTCGTCACCGTCGACGATGTGAAGGAACGGGTGCTTGGCCACGGTCGGGTCGACATGCGCGGGCACGAACGTGACCCGGTCCCCGATCCCGACGTCGCCACCCGGGTCGGCAACATTCATGACGGTCGTGTGTTCGTCGGAGCAGAAGAAC
>CAZDYO010000353.1:0-3636 GCA_964509555.1 uncultured Acidimicrobiales bacterium | reverse complement strand
AGGTGTCCACAGTGACGGGCGTACTCCTCGATCATATGGACCATGATCCAGCGCAAGTTCCACCGGGTGCCGTCGTCGCGGGACAGAACCGCAAGCTGATCGAACGAATCGGCGGATCGCACAGCAAACCGACTTCGCTCGACTGACTCATGAAACTGCGACAGCAGCCCAGCGCCATCCCATCGATGGGCATTGTGGAATTCCCAGTCGTGGTCCTGACCCCAGGGGATAGCTTTCCACGGTTCCACCTCTTCGCTTCCACGGAAACGATGGTCGAACCAACTGTCTTCGACGAGAGCCATGTGGAGCAGGACACCGGCGATGGTCAGCTCAGACGGCGCAACGGCGGTGTTCAATTGCACCTGGTTGAGGCCGTGGGCCTTTCTCATGAGAACCGTTCGATGGAGATCGAGCATTTCGCTGAGCGTGGTTCGCTCGTTGGCCGACCGATTGAGTTCGGGCAGGGGAGGAGTTGGGTCCGTTGTGGAAGCCATGCTCGGACACTAGGCGGCACTAGCATTCGGCGGTGTCAGGATTCCGGCCTCCACAGACAAGAGATCCGCTCGGCGATGTCACGACCGACCGCCTGCATCTCCGACAATTTCGCGAATCAGACCTCGACGGGTTGGCGGCGGTGTTCGCCAAGGCTGAGGTGTGGGAGTACCCCTATGGCCGTGGCCTCACCCGCCGGGGGACCCAGGACTTCATCAACACGATGATCGAAGAATGGGCGCAGTGCGGGTTCGGATGCTGGATCGCCATCGAACGGGTCACCAACACGGTGGTTGGCTACCTGGGCCTGTCGGTGCCGATGTTCCTGCCCGAGATCCTTCCGGCCGTCGAGGTCGGCTGGCGGCTCGACCCCGACCACTGGGGTAGAGGGCTGGCCACCGAGGGCGCCAGCGCCGCGTTGCGCGAGGGATTCACCACCCTGGGGCTCGACGAGATCACTTCGGTCCCCCAAACGGGCAATGACGCATCGTCACGGGTGGCCGAACGTATCGGCATGCGCTTCGACAGGGTTGTGCGGATTCCGCCAAACGAGAAACGGGGAGAACTCGAAGGCCGGCTCTACAGACTGAGCCGCGACGAGTGGGTTCCATGCACCTGAGAGTCGGTTTTCGTGGTCGGATGGTGCGCCGTATGGGAGCTCTGGAGGACATCGCCCTGGCCCGTCGGGGCCCCGGTCCCGACCCATGGAACAGGGTCAGATTCGGGGCCAGTGTGCTGGCTCTCATCCTGCTTGTCGGAGTGATCGGCTATCGCATCCTCGGTCTCGGGTTGTTCGACTCGATCTACCAGACCGGCATCACGGTCACCACCGTCGGCTTCGATGAGACCGGCCCCGACAACGAAATCGATCGCGCCTACCGAATCTTCACGCTCTTCCTGGTGTTCTTCGGCACCGGTGGGGTGCTCTACACGGTGGGGATGATCGTCGAGGCCTTCCTGGAGGGGAGCCTCACCGACGACCGACGTCAACGCAAGGAACAGCGAATGATCGACCGTATGAACGACCACGTGATAGTTGCCGGCGCCGGTCGAGTGGGCACCGCCATCGTGGAATACGCCCACCGTCACCAGGCCGATGTGGTGGTGATCGACCGCGAGCCGGCAAATGATCTGGGCGTGCCGGTGGTGGTCGGCGAGGCCACCGACGAAGATGTGCTACGCCGGGCGGGGATCGACCGGGCCCACACTCTCATAGCTGCCCTCAACACCGATGCCGACAACATCTACGTCACCCTCACAGCCCGGGCGTTGCGCCCCGATCTGTTCATCGTTGTTCGCACCACCCATCAGACCGATGAGCCCAAGTTCCGCAGGGCCGGTGCCGACCGTGTCGTGAACCCCCACGAGATCGGCGGTTCGCGCATGGGGGCGATAGCGATGCATCCCAACGTCGCCGAGTTCATGGACGAGGTGCTCCACGACGAGTCGCTCGACGTGTCGATCCAGGAGATGACCATCGCTCCGTCCTCACCGGCTGTGGGAAGAACCGCGGGTGAGGTTTTCGGCGAGCTCGAGGAACGCCCCCTGCTGGTGGCGATTCGCGACCCGGGTGCCCACTACACGTCGAATCCGCCCCCGGAGTCGGTTCTCGAAGCCGGCCACGTGCTGATCATCCTCGGATCGGCCCGAGAGATCACCGCGCTTGACGGTGCGCTGAAGGCCTGATTGACGCGCTGGTGACCAACGGGCTCTGCTCAGGCGCAGCCTTCGATGAACTCGACCTCCGGAACCTTGCCGGCGCGATAGCTGGTGACAACCTGACCGTCGGTCTCGAACACGACCCGGTCGTCCTTGAGATTCTCGGCCGTGGGGGTGAGCGTGAGGTAGTGGCCACCCTCCACGTATGCATGGTCGCCCACCGTGATGATTCCCGGGAAGAGATCCTTGATCTCCTTTTCGGTGCTCCCGATGTGGGCCCCCGAAGAGGTGGAGATCGTGCCCTCGTCTATGTCGACCCGGCGGATGACACCGCTGATGACCATGAAGGCCACACCCGGGAGACCATCAACGACCGCGAACGCGCAGTCGGGACTTGCGGTGGGTGCACCGGGTGTCGGGGCGAGAATCACCCGACCGGCCGCCTTGGTGGCCTCGGCAACCGACATGCCGATGCGGACCGGACCGAGACCGCCGGTGGTTATCTTGCTCGACTCGGAGAGTTGCGGATCGGCAGAATCGGCGATCGGGATAGAGCCATGCATCACCACCGCCGCGCCCGTGCGAAGGATCTGGATGTTGGAGGCAACCAACACGTCGGGTTCATCGGCCAGACCCACGGCCTCACTGTGGTCGCGATACCTGACCTCGACGATGCCTCCACCAGAACCCACAGTGAACCCGTCGACGGCGATGCGGTCACCCAGCGAGATCTCATTGCTGATGACGGTCTGGTCGGGATCGGCGAAGACGCCGTACACCGAATAGAACGAACCGCTGCCACCCCCGTTGGAGACCAGCATCACCACCGCATCATCGACACCATCGCCGTCGAGATCGGAGGCGAACGCGTCGGCCACCTTCGCTGTGAAAGGCGTGGTCGACCCCTCCAGGGGTATCTCGGCCGAACCGTTTTCGAGGGCCACAACCCCGTTGGGTGAGCCCTCGATGGGGTAGGTGGTCTGGTAGGCGATATCGAGTGCCGAACCGGTTGGGGCGGCCGGGGATGTGGTGGTCGGGGCGGCCGCCGATGTGGTGGGTGTGGCTGCCACTGCGGGGTCGGCGGTTGTCGATGCTGACTCAGGGCTGGTGTCGACCGTGAAATAGACCAGCGCGCCACCGATGGCCATGCCGACGACAATCGCGAACGCCAACCAGACCGGACTGGGCCGACCGGGTTTGTCTGCTGGGATTCCGGTCCACTGCTGGGGCTGCTGTTCGAAAATCTCCATCACTTAGGAATATCACGACGGGACGAACCGCGGCGTCATTCCACACCACCCCGGCCTCAGAACCTCATCCGGTTTTGTGAACGTTTCGAGTCCCAAATGGGACTCGAAACGTTCACAAAACCGGGTGGAGGGGCGGGCGGCGGGGTTCTTGCCGTCCTGCCCCTCTCCGGTTTGCGCCCCCGGGGCGACTCGAACGCCCGCACACGGCTCCGGAGGCCGATGCTCTATCCGCTGA
>CAZDYO010000352.1:0-3670 GCA_964509555.1 uncultured Acidimicrobiales bacterium | reverse complement strand
TCTCCAGTAGCGTCGGGCCAGCTTCCAAGTGCGTCTGGCGAACACGATCTCTCCGGTGTCGCGCATCGAGATGTCGCGCCAGCGATAGCCCTCGCGTTCGAGTGCGGGTACAGCGTTTGGTCCGGCGTGAATCGACCCGTCGATCATGCGGGTGAGGTGCACCCCCAGAAATGGGAATGCAGGGTCGGGTAGGGGATAGACGAGGTTGTTGACCAGATGCCGCGCGGAACCGGCGAGTTCGTAGTACTCGCCTCGGAACGGCATTATGCGCACATCCCCCGTGGAGGCCCCGGCCGACCTGGCCACTCGGTCCGAATGGAGACCTCCGCAGTTGACCAACGTTGTGGTTTCAATGTCGCCCCGGGTCGTGTGAACAATCGTGTGCTGTCCGGAACCGGTGGTTCCGACGACAGCCGCTCCGAAGACGAAGCCCACCCCCAGGTCGGCCATCTCGCTCATGAGGGCTCGACACACTGCCGCGTAGTCGGTGATCCCGGCGCTGGGGACCTGAAGGGCCGCTACGCCGGCGATGTGGGGTTCGATCTCCCGGAGACCGGCACCATCAAGGCGAGTGGTGGGTATCGAGTTGTCGGCGGCACGTTGCTCCAGAGCGTCGAGTCGGCCGATCTCGCTCGGGTCGATGGCCACCACCAACTTGCCGCACATGTCGTGGGGGATGTGGTGGCGTTCGATGAGATCGAGCAGAAGCTGTCGGCCATCGGCCACCATCGTCGACTTGTGGGACCCGGGCCGGTAGTAGATGCCGGAATGGATCACGCCGGAGTTGCGTCCGGTCTGATGAAAGGCCGGCGAGGCCTCCTTGTCGATCACGGTCACTGCCAACTCGGGGTGGCGGCCGGCGATCTCGTGGGCCGACGCCAGCCCGACGATTCCGGCACCGATCACGACCACGTCGGTACTTGTGGGAATGTCGCCCGTGTTGATCGGAGGATCGGCCATCCAAGGGAGTGTGGCACACCAACTGTCCGGCGTCAGCGACAGACGGTCCCGGGAGGTGTGCACCTAGGATCATGGAATGTCATTGCTGGTGCCGGACCTCCTGGAGTCGCCGTGAGGATCGTTCTCGTGTCCGGTTACGAGCTTGGGCATCAACCGGTCAACTTGGCTGTTCCCGGAGCGGCACTGGGGGACGCGGGCCACGAGGTCAGATGTGTCGATACCAGCATCGGCCCCCTGGGCGACGATGCCATCGACTGGGCCGATGCCGTGGCGGTGTCGGTGCCGATGCACACGGCCATGCGTCTGGCCATCGAGACCGCCCGATACGTGAGGTCGCGCCGGCCCGAACTCCCGATCTGTTTCTACGGCCTGTACGCGGCCGTCGGCGCCGACCGATGGTCAACCGGGCTGGTCGATCAGGTGATCGCCGGCGAATACGAATCAACGCTGGTCGACTGGGTCGGATCCGTTGATCTCGACGGTCACCGGTCGTTGCCGCAGCCCGTGGTGATCAACACCGCCCGTGGGCCGTCCACGACCCCCGACAGGAGCCTCCTGCATCCCCTCGACAGCTACGCCATGCTCAAGGTTGCGGGAGAGCACCACCTGGTGGGCTACGTCGAGACCAGTCGCGGTTGCCGGCATCGGTGCCGCCATTGCCCGGTACCGGTGATCTACGACGGCCGGGTGAGAATGGTGGATCCCGATGCGGTAGTGGCCGACATCGCCGAACTGATCGCTGCCGGGGCCCGCCACATCACCTTTGGCGACCCTGATTTCTTCAACGCCGTGCCCCACTCGATGAAGGTTGCCCGGGCGGTTCACGACCGGTTCCCCGACATCACCTTCGATTGCACCATCAAGGTTGAGCATCTGCTGAAGCACCGTGATGTGCTCCCGTCGCTCGCCGAGACCGGATGCCTGTTCGTCGTCACCGCGGTCGAGTCGACCAGCAACCTCGTGCTCGACAAGCTGCAGAAGGGTCACGTTCACTCCGAGGCAATCGAGGCCATCGGTCTTCTACGGGCCCACGGCATCGAGATGCGACCCACCTTCCTGCCGTTCACACCGTGGACCGAGGTGTCGGATCTCCTCGACCTCTGCCGTTTCATCGCGGACCACGATCTGATCGGCAATGTCGACCCCGTCCAGATGACCATTCGCCTGCTGATCCCCGATGGATCCTTGCTGCTCAATGACCCTGAGTTGGTTGGGACGCTCGGCCCGTTTGATCATGAGCGTCTCACCCATCCGTGGTCGTCTCCCGACCCGTTGGTCGATCGCCTGCAGGCCGACCTGAGTGTCCTACTCGAGAAGCTCACCGCCGAGGCCACACCCCCGGTGGGCATCTTCGAGGCCATGTGGCGTCTGATCCACGAGGCCGCGGGCGTGCCCGATTCTGTGCCCGACATCACCCACGGCTCGATCGAGGGGAGGCCACGGCTCACCGAACCGTGGTTCTGTTGAGCTGAGCCGACCGAGAGCCAGTTCGGCTCTCAGACATCATGACCGACGGTCCGCCTCCCGCGGGATGGTTCGAGGACCCCCAGGACCCGACGATGATTCGGTGGTGGGACGGCTCACAATGGACCGACCATGTGGCCCCGGCCGCGCCACCACCCGTGCCTCGCGAAGCCTCCGTGCCGCCCCCCGAGCCGGTTGTGCCCGAAGAGCCGGTGGCCCAAATCGCCCGGGCTTCCGGGCCGGCCCCTGCCGAAGTGTTGGCCGATCTGGATCTTCCCCCCGACAGCGCTCGCAGGCGAACCATCTGGGTGTTGGCCGCCCTGTCGATGATGGTTGTCGTGATCCTGGGTGGCGTCGCGATCGCGATTCTGAGAAGCGGCAACAACACCGGCGATGCCGGCCCTGAGGCCACCACCGCAACTTCGCCGCCGACCGAGTTGCCCCCACCCACGACCGCACCGGCCATCACGGCTCCCCCCACCACGATCGCTCAGGCACCACCGACGGCCGCGCCGACCACTGAGCCCCCGACGACCTCGGTGGCCACCACAACGACCGTCCCTCCACCGGAATGCAACCAGATCGTCAGGCCGCTGCCGCCCATGCGTTTCGACGATATCGGAACGGTGAGCCCCGAAGCCCAGGATGCGATCCGGTGGGCAGAATCGGTCGGGCTCGTGTCTCTGGGGGACCGACAGTTCCGACCGGGCGACACCATGAACAGGGCCGAGGCCACCACTGTTCTGTGGCGATACTTCTGCAGTCCCGACCCGGTGGCGTCGGCCGGCTTCACTGATGTTCCCGCGGCGTACTTCACCGATGCGGTCAACTGGGCTGCCGGTGAGGGAATCGTCTCCGGCAAGACCGCCAACACGTTCGATCCCGGCGGTGCGCTGAGCCGCGCCCAGTTCGTCACGATGGCGTGGAGGGCCGTCGGCTCACCGACCGGATCACCACCCAACCCGTTCACCGATTCGGCCCGGGGCGTCTTCTACACACAGGCTCTCGACTGGGCGTTCGACGTGGGGCTGATCAACGGCAGAACCCCAACCACGTTCGCTCCCGACGACCCCCTTGATCGTCTGACCGTGATCGTTCTGTTCTGGCGCCTCGAGAGCCTGGTGGATCCACCGATTCGGTGATCGGCCTTGCCTGTGGCTCACATCCGGGCGGTTCGGTGAGGGCCATCACCTAGTCTCGGGCCATGCAGCAGAGCTACTTCACCCCCAGAACCTTCAAGTTCCTG
>CAZDYO010000351.1:0-3673 GCA_964509555.1 uncultured Acidimicrobiales bacterium | reverse complement strand
CTGATCATCTATCCGGCGGCCGGTCGGGGTTTCGCCTACGACGGCGAGCCCTTCGACACCACCCACGAATACCTGTTGCTGTTCCATGAGATGGACCCGGATCTCCACACCGAGATCGAGCTTGCTTCCCGCAACGGGCTGGTCGGCGATGCCGTCCTCAGCAACTACCACCCGCTCGATCGCAAGAGTCGGTACTGGACCATCAACGGTCGATCGTTCCCGGATGTGATTGCCCCCAACAATGCCCCCACCCTCCCGACTCAGCCCTATGGCGGCCTGGTCCGGGTGAACGCCGATGATCCCACCGACGGATTCGACCAATTGCCGTCGCTTGTTCGCTACGGCAATGCCGGGCTTGAGAATCACCCGTTCCATCCACACGGCAACACCCTCAGACTGATCGCCCAGGACGGTCGCCCGTTCCCCGACGAAATCGAGGCCTACACCAAGACGGTGGCCGCCGGTCAGACATTCGACCTGCTGGCTTCCTGGGAAGACGTGGAGGCCTGGCAGGGCAACGGTGCCCCCACTCCGATCAACGTGCCGGCCCTCGACAACCTGGTCTTCAAGGGTGGCGCAAGCTTCTACAGCGGTGATCCGAATCTCGGACAGAAGCAGGATCTGCCCGCAACAGTCACCTCCTACTCGGTGTGTGGCGAGTACTACTTCCCCTGGCACAGCCACGCTCTCCAGGAGATCGTCAACTACAACGAAGGCTTCGGCGGAATGCTCACGCTCTGGCGTGTCGATCCGCCCATGGAAGAAGTCTCCCCGGGCGTGTGGCAGCCGCCGGCGGCCTGCAACTGATGACCATGAGCTTCACTACAAGGACTGACGGACCCATGAACACAAAGCGCCAAAAGACCAGGAGGCCACGCCTCACAGCGCTGGTTGCTGCAGCACTCTTCGCGAGCATCGCGGTCACCACCGCCAACGTGTCGTCCGCCGCGGCGGCGACCGACAAATGGCTGTGTGCGAAAGGGGGGACGGCGTCCATAGCCAACCCCGCCGACGGTGGCCTCACCAACGTGTCGGTGTCGTTCACGGGCTTTGTCGAGGTCCCCTCGGCTGCCGACTGTGCAACAGCGGTGCCCCGACTGGGTGATCCCACTCCGATGAGACTCACCGAGGGCGTCACCTACAACATCCATGTCGTCAACCAGGCAGGTTTCGCCATCAACATGGTTGCGGTTGGCCTATCCGGTGCGCCCGATCTGATCGGAATCGCCCCCGGTGCCTCCGGTGCCTATGAGGTGACTCCGGCGGTACCCGGCACATACATGTACGAGTCAGACCTCGACCCGAGGCACTCGCTGCTCGGTCTGCATGGCGTCATTGTCGTCGACCCGGCTGCCGGACCAACTTCGGCCCATGGAACGGCAGTGTCGACCTACGACACCGAACAGATCATCGTGATCACCGAGGTTGATGTCGACCTGAACAACGCTGCCGATCCGTTTGCAGTCGACTCTTTGGCATACGACCCCGATCTGTTCCTGATCAACGGCCAGACCAACACCACCAACGTGCAAGTTCCCCCGCTGGTGGTCGATCCGGGGGAACGGGTTCTGCTGCGATACATCAACGCCAGCCCGGCCAACAACACCATGACCGTTGTGGGTCTCCGCCAGGAGCTCGTGGCTTTCGACGGTGAAATCCAGGAAGGCAGCGCGGTAGCGGTGGGCGAAACCCCACTCGATGTTTCGAACGTCTTCCTCTCCGCCGGCCAGACCGCCGACGCGATGGTGACGGTGTTCGGCTCCCCGGGTCAACGAATCCCGATCTACAACCGAAACCTGCTGACCTCAGCAGTCGGTGACAACGGTGCCCAGCTCATGTTCCTGCAGGTCAACACCGGTGGTCTCACCGCCCACAGCAAGATCTACTTCTCGCTCAACAACGCTGTCCGAAACATGGGTGGTGTGGTGATCAGAGACGAAGACGTGGCCCGCTGGGACGGCACGAACGTGACCATGTTCTTCCAAGGGGCGGCTCATGGTCTGATCGACAATGGTGCCAACCTCGCCGACATCGACGGCGTTGATGTCGGTCGAACCACCGGCGACGTCTGGTTCTCTCTCCGTCAGGACTTCCCGAGGCCCGGCGGCGCCCTTGATCCGTCCAATCCGCACGCTGCGGAATGGGCGGGAGTGGCCGGTGATGTGCTCCAGGAAAATGATGTCTTCCGCTACGACGCATCCACCGGACTGATGAGCATTTGGCTTGATGGGTCGGCCATCGGGCTCAACGATCTCTCCAACATCCACGACATCAACGGTCTTGATGTCGATCCGGTCACCGGTGTCACCAACTTCACCACCAACGGCAACATCTCGCCGTTCCACAACGTGCCTCTCTTCACGGGCTCCACCACCACCTTCGGGGCGATGAACGAAGACGTGATCAGATGGACACCGGATGTTGCGGCCGCACCAAGTGGTGCCGGTTCCCTGAGCGTCGTCGCCGACTTGAGCGATCTTGGCTTGGCCGGTGAGAACATCGATGCGGTCGCACTCACGCCGACCGATGTGATGTTCTCGACGACCAACGAGTATCCCAACCCACCGGCCACGCCCGACTTTGATCGCGACGACCTGGTGGCGTGTCTCGGGCATCAGCCTCCAGCTGCCGGCTCGGTCACCGACACCTGCTTCGGCCCCTTGTCGGTCCAGTTCGATGCCGACACGCTCAACGCCGGCGGAATTGCCGGCCAGGTCGACGCCTACGCGATCGGCTGATCATGCCCTCGTTGATGACACCCACCGAACCGACGCTCACCGAACCCCGGGAATCCGGTGTCCAGGCGCCGTCGGGTTCGCGCACCATGCAGCGGGTTCTGTTGGTGGTGGGCCTGCTGCTTGCCTCCGTGGGGGGCTGGAGCGTGAGTCATCGACTGGCGGCTTCGGAGCACACGCCCACCGGGCTCGGCCCGATGGAGTCGATCGACCAGTCGGTGTTTGCGGCCAATACCGGGTTGTGGATCGAACACGTCTCCCTGGTCGGCGGAGGTGGGATCATCCAGATCCGATACCGGATCCTCGACGTCGACAAGTCGCAGGTCATCCACGACACGGTCAACGTTCCCCGAATCGTCACCGCCGACGGTTTCGAGATCAGTTTCCAGCGCCACGAGCATTCACACGAGCGGGACACCCGACTCGGGAGCACCGACAATGAACAGCTGGTCAACATCGGTTCGACGGTCAAGCGCGGCGACAAGATCACGGTGATCATTGGGCTCGACGAACTTCCGGGAGTGATCGTCCAGTGAGGACTCCGGTCTCGCGCCTCCTTTTCGTTCTGGTCGCCGCGGTGCCGGTTGTGCTGATGACGTCTCTGGGCCCTGCGGCCGCCCACGCGGAGCCGGTCGACGCCAGCCCGGCCGCGTGCACCACCGTGGACTCGGTTGATCAGATAACCATCGACCTCTCCACCGAGGCCGACGTCGAAGGCACCCTGGTCACCGCCTCCATCGACGGCAGCGTCGTGTCGAGCGCCGGCGTCGACCTCACCGATATTGACCACCAGCGCATTGTTCTCGCCATGCCCCCCGGGCTGAGTGGTCAAGTGGACGTCGAGTGGTCGACGCGAAGCGCCGACGATGGCGATGAAGCCTCGGGTTCCTACGCCTTCGGGATCGGCAGTGGCTTCGATACCGCCGGCTGTGGAAACT
>CAZDYO010000350.1:0-3677 GCA_964509555.1 uncultured Acidimicrobiales bacterium | reverse complement strand
CTCGAGAACCACGCACTCGGCGAACGTGCCGGCGACGGTTACGACCGGGCTGTATGGGAAGAACAGTTCGCCTTCGGTGTAGCCGGTCATGTCGCCGGTGAAACGGTAGGCCCGCAGCCAGTCGGCCATAGGACCCTCCTCGACCACACCGGTGTCGACGAGATGACTCACGCTTGCTTCGTCGAAGCGGAAACGACGCGCCGCGTCGATCATGCGATCGATGCCGGCCACCACCCCGTAGGCCCTTCCCTCCGGAAGGCGCCTGGCGAACACCTCGAACACCGCCCTCCTGTCGGCGATACCGGAGCGGAGAGCCGAAGCGACCATGGTGAGCTCGTAATGGTCGGTGAGCAGGGCCGTTGTCGGCTTGTCCATGGAGTCACCGTAGCGGCAAGCCCCGTAGGCTCGGCAGGTGACCGCACCGAGCCCGTTCCAGATCATGCATTCGATGTCGGCCGACAGATCCGGTGTGGTCGGTCGCCAACTCAACCGCGACACCCGCCGACGGGTGTTCTCCTTCGCGGCCCCCTACAAGCGCACGATCATCGGTTTCATTGCCACGATCATCGGTTCGACGTTCCTGGGGTTGTTGCCGCCGTTGATCATCAAGGAGATCTTCGACGTGGCCATCGCCGACCACAACCGGGGATTTCTCGACGTGCTGTTCGTCGTGATGATCCTGGCCGCGATCGGTGAGGCCGGCTTGGCTCTCGTTGAGCGCTGGTTGTCGTCCCGGATCGGTGAGGGCCTCATCTACGACCTGCGGGTGAAGCTGTTCGACCATGTGCAACGGATGCCTCTGGGTTTCTTCACCCGCACCCAGACCGGCACCCTCATCAGCCGTCTCAACAACGATGTGATCGGCGCCCAGCGGGCCTTCACCGGCACGCTCGGCACGGTGGTCGGCAATGTGATCACGCTGGCCGGGACCCTGATCGCCATGTTCTATCTCGAGTGGCGGCTCACCCTGATAGCCGTGGTGATCCTGCCATTCTTCGTGCTACCGGCCCGGCGTGTCGGTCGGAGTCTGCAGGACATCACCCGTGAAGGCATGAATGTCAATGCCTCCATGAACAACACCATGACCGAGCGGTTCAATGTCGCCGGCGCCCTGTTGGTGAAGCTGTTCGGCCGTCACAAATCCGAAGCCGACGACTTCGCTCGCCGAGCTGCCCGAGTGCGCGACATCGGCATCAAATCAGCAATGTTCAGCCGGGTGTTCCTGGTGAGCCTCACCCTTGTCGGGTCGATCGGAACGGCCCTCGTCTACTGGCTTGGTGGCCGGTTGGCGATCAGCGGATCAATCTCCGCGGGCACTCTGGTGGCGCTGGGTCTCTACACGGTGCGGATTTATCTTCCGCTGACCAGCCTGTCCAACGCCCGCATCGACATCATGACCGCGTTCGTGTCGTTCGAGCGGGTGTTCGAGGTGCTCGACACTCCCAACCCGATCACCGACGCTCCCGACGCGATCGAACTCACCGACCCGAAGGGCGCGGTCAGGTTCGATCACGTCTCGTTCCGATACCCCGACCCGGCCGAGGGCACACCGGACTCGCTGGGTGGCAACGAATCCACGGCTTCGCTCACCGATGTGTTGGCCGATGTCAACCTCGAGATCCAGCCCGGGCAGATGGTGGCGGTGGTGGGCCCGTCTGGTGCCGGCAAGACCACCCTCACATCGCTGCTCCCTCGGCTCTACGACGTTGATTCGGGTGCGATTCTGATCGACGGCCACGACGTGAGGTCGCTGTCCCAGCGTTCGTTGCGCCAGGCGATCGGCGTGGTCAGCCAGGACCCACACCTGTTCCACGAATCGGTGGCCGCCAACCTTCGTTACGCCCGGCCCGACGCCACCCTCGAGGATCTGATCGAAGCCGCCAAGGCGGCCCGTATCCATCATGTGATCGACGCCCTGCCCGAGGGCTACGACACCATCGTCGGCGAGCGGGGCTACCGCCTGTCCGGCGGCGAGAAACAGCGCCTCGCCATCGCCCGCATGTTGCTGAAGGACCCGGCCATCGTGGTGCTCGACGAGGCCACCAGCCACCTCGACACCGAGAACGAGGCCCAGGTGCAGGAAGCGCTGGCCACCGCGCTGGCCGGTCGTACCTCACTGGTGATCGCCCACCGTCTCTCCACAATCACCGACGCCGACCTGATCGTGGTGCTCGATGAAGGCCGGGTGGTCGAGACCGGCACCCACGACGAACTTCGTCGCCTGGGTGGGCTCTACGAAGACCTCTACGAAACACTGGTGAGAGCAGACCATCCGGAGCCGGCATGACCGTCAACGACATGAACACACTGTTTTCGCTGCTGGCCCTGGCGGCCGACGCCGCCGTCGTCATCATGGTCGTCGGGTGGCTCACCCGGTCGCAGCTGCCCGTGCTTGGAGAGCTCGTGGAGTGGGCTGCCGACCGGGCTCTGCTGTTCGGGGCGATCATCGCCGGGGTGTCGATGGCCGGATCGCTCTACTACTCCGAGATCGCCGAGTTCATCCCCTGCACCTACTGCTGGTACCAACGCATCGCCATGTATCCGCTGGTTCTGATTCTCGGCATGGCCGCGGTTCGCCGCGACTGGTTCTCGCGGCTTCCGGCCCTCACCTTGGCCGTCATCGGTTTGGGTTGGTCGATACGTCACTGGACGGTTCAGAAGTGGCCGGGTAGCGGCGGTTCGTGTTCGGTCACCGTGCCGTGCTCCACGCCCTACGTCGACTGGAGATACGGTTTCATCACCATCCCGTGGATGGCGGGCAGCGCGTTCGCCCTGATCATCACCCTGCTGGCGATCAGCGCCCTACTCGACCGTGAAACAGATCAGACCGACTCAGACCAGTGAGCCCCCACCCTGCCGACGAGGCCCCCCAGAAGTCACTTCCCGCTTGGCTTCCGGTTGCGATGATCGGAACGGTGATCGCCTTCATTGTCGTGGTTGCCATCAACAGCAGCGGTTCGCCGACTGCTCCCAGCAGCGCCGAGGTGTCGGTCACCTCCACCACCGCCGACCCCTACGCACCGCCGACCACCGCCGACCCCAACGCCAGGCCAGCCGACGAGGTTCAGCCCGTCACTGTTACCGGCACTCCCCTTCCACCGCGCGCAAAGGGGTCGGATGCCGCGGTGGGAATGACCGCCCCCGACATCAGCGGATTTGGTCTCGACGGCAATCCGGTGGCGTTCACCAACGGCGTCCCGCGCGCCGTGGTGTTTCTCGCCCACTGGTGCCCCCACTGCCAAGCCGAGGTCGACGATCTCACCAGGTTCCTGTCCACCCATGATTGGCCCACCGGCGTAGAGATCCAGACCATCAGCACGTGGGTAGACACCAGCCGCGGCAACTATCCACCCTCCAAGTGGCTTGAGCGGGTGTCGTGGCCGTTCCCGGTGCTCGCCGACGATGCTTCGTTCACCGCGGCCAATGCCCTGGGCCTCACCGGCACCCCCATGTGGGTGTTCGTCGACGCCAGCGGCACCGTGGTCGACCGCACCGGCGGGCTCTCGCCCGATGATCTGTTCGACAAGGTCCTCGCCCTTGGCGGATGAGACCGTCCTGATCCGGGTCACCGGGCCCGACCGCCCGGGAATCACCGTGGCGTTGATGCGGGTGCACGTCGAGGCCGCCGACGCGCCGCCGTCGGCCACGGCCGCCGAATGAGCGAAGGCACGCAGACC
>CAZDYO010000349.1:0-3689 GCA_964509555.1 uncultured Acidimicrobiales bacterium | reverse complement strand
ACCCACCACGAACACCACTGCTGCGACCGCGATGGCAGCCCATTGACGAGTTGAAAGCTTCACATGGTCGACGGTAGCCGCCGGTAGCCTGACCCGGCATGTTCGAGACACTTTCCGACCGCTTCGAGGGGATAATCGGCCGCGTCAGAGGGCGCGGCAGGCTCTCCCAGGACGACATCGACGACACCCTCCGGGAGATCCGCCTGGCGTTGCTCGAGGCCGACGTCAACCTCGACGTCGTCAAGAGCATGGTCGGGCGAATCCGCGAGCGCTGCAGCGGAGAGGCCCTGTCGAAGGCTCTCAACCCCGGTCAGCAGATCGTGAAGATCGTGTTGGAGGAGCTCACCACCAGCCTCGGTGGCGAGTCCATGAAGATCACCTTCGCGTCGAAACCCCCGACCGTGGTCCTCATGGCCGGTCTGCAGGGCGCCGGCAAGACCACCAACGCCGGCAAGCTCGCTCGTTGGTTCAAGAAGCAGGGTCGCAATCCCCTCCTGGTCGGAACCGACCTTCAGCGACCCGCGGCAGTGGAGCAGCTTCGCACCCTCGGCGCCCAGATCGGCGTGCCGGTGTTCTCCGAGCCCACTGACCCCGTCGATGTGGCGGCCAAGTCGATAGCCGAGGCCAACCGCACCGGCCGCGATGTCGTGATCGTCGACACCGCCGGTCGCCTGGCGATCGACGAGGAGATGATGGACCAGGTCCGTCGCATCTCCGGCGCGGTCGACCCCCACTACACGTTCCTGGTGATCGACGCCATGACCGGCCAGGACGCGGTCAACACCGCTCAGGCCTTCAACGAGACCCTTTCGCTCGACGGCGTGATCCTCACCAAGCTCGACGGCGATGCCCGCGGTGGCGCCGCCATCTCGGTCAAGGAGGTCGTGGGTCGTCCGATCGCCTTCGCCTCCACCGGCGAGAAGCTCGAGGATTTCGAGACCTTCCACCCCGATCGTCTGGCCAGCCGAATCCTCGGCATGGGCGACTTGGAGACCCTCATCGAAAAGGCCGAGGAGGCCTACGAAAAAGAGGAGGCCGAAGAGGCCGCGGCCCGACTGCTCGAAGGCACCTTCACCCTCGACGACTTCCTCGAGCAGATGCAACAGATCAAGAAGATGGGTCCGCTGTCGAACCTCATGGGCATGATGCCCGGTCTCCCCAAGGAAGCCAGAGATGCCGAGATCGACGACGGCAAGCTCGGCCAGATCGAGGGGATCATCCACTCGATGACCCGCGCCGAGCGTCTCCAACCCGAGATCATCGACGGATCGCGCCGCCGCCGGATCGCCGCAGGATGCGGTCGACAGCCCTCCGATGTGAAGCAGCTTCTCGACCAGTTCGCCCAGATGCGCAAGATGATGAAACAGCTCTCGGGCTTCGGCACCAAGAAGATGAAGAGCAAGAATCGTGGCAAGAAGGGCAAGAAGAAGCGCGGCGGGCGCACCACTCCGAAGGGTCCGGCGCAGGTGTCGAAAACACCACTGTCGCTTCCGGGGTTGGAAACAGGTGGTCTTCCCGGATTGAATTGACGGGTTGCCGCGGCTCACTTCAGCCGCGCGCTCGCGAACTCCCAAGAATCTCTACAGCGAAACATCGAGGAACAACAGTGGCCGTCAAGCTCCGTCTCATGCGGGTAGGTAAGAAGAAGCAACCGACATACCGGGTCGTCGCCGCCGACGCTCGTTCCCCGCGCAACGGGCGCTTCATAGAGATCCTGGGCACCTACGAGCCGCGACAGGATCCATCGGTCATCAAGATCGACAACGAACGTGCCGTCCACTGGCTCAAGGAGGGTGCTCAGCCCACCGAGCGTGTGGCCAAGCTCCTGAAGATCTCCGGCGCATGGGAGGCCCACACCGGTGTGGCCACCGAAGCCGTTGCCCCGGTTGCTGCCCCGAAGAAGTCGGCCAAGCAGATCGCCAAGGAGGCCGAGGCCGCCGAAGCTGCCGCCGCGGCAGCCGCCGAGTCGAGCGAAGACGCGGCCGCAGAATGAGCGCCGAGTCAGCAAAGTCGGCGTGTGAATACATCGTCAAGCAGATCGTCGGCGATCCCGACGCGGTTTCGGTGGCGATGAGCGAAGACTCCGATGGGATCCGCCTCGATGTCACCGTCGGCGACGGCGACATGGGTCGTGTGATCGGCAAGCGCGGCCGGGTGGCAATGGCCATCCGTACCGTCGTGCGGGCCGCCGGCCATGACGCCGACACCGACACCAAAATCGAGGTCGAGTTCGTCGACTGAGCAGATGCTCGACGTCGGCCGCATCGCCCACGCCCACGGACTACGTGGCGAGGTGATGGTCGTGCTCACATCGAATCGAACCGAACGGGTGTCGCCCGGGTCGGTGCTTCACGCAGGCGACCGTGCTCTCACGGTCGCCTCGTCGCGTCCCCACAAGAACGGTCACATCGTGATGTTCGAAGGGGTCAACTCGAGGGAACGGGCCGATGCGCTGCGGGGCTGTCTGCTCCGGGCCGAGCCGATCGATGATCCCGACGAACTATGGGTCCACGAGTTGATCGGTGCCACCCTCGTCGACCAACACGGCGTGGAGCGGGGCGTGGTTGTGAGGGTCCTCGACAACCCGGCCTCCGACATTCTCGAGCTCGACTCCGGTCCGCTGGTGCCGGTGAGGTTCGTCACCGAACTCGACCCCAACACGCGCGTGTCCGTCGATGTCCCCGAAGGTCTGTTCGATCTGGAGTCGCCGTGAGCACCGTCGGTCATCTTCGGGTCGACATCTTCACGATCTTCCCGTCGATGATCGACTCGGCGGCGTCGGAGTCGGTGATCGGTCGGGGTCGCCGCGACGGCATTCTCGACCTCAGGGTCCACGACCTACGCGATGCGGCCACCGACAATCACCGCACGGTCGACGACGCGCCCTTTGGCGGCGGCGCCGGCATGGTGATGAAGCCCGAGCCGTTGTTCGACTCGGTGGAGAGCGCCGATCCGCCCCGACCGCTCTTCTACCTGTCGCCGTCGGGTCGGGTGTTCGATCAGCAGATGGCCGGCGAACTGGCCGCGCTCGGCGGTTTCTCGCTGCTGTGCGGTCGCTACGAAGGCGTCGACGAGCGAGTGCGCGAGCATCTCGTCGACGGTGAGATTTCTGTGGGCGACATGGTGCTGGCGGGTGGCGAGGTGGCCGCATTACTGATTCTCGAAGCGGTCGGACGTCTGGTCCCCGGTGTGCTTGGCAACGCCGAGTCGACCGACGACGAGTCGTTCAGCGATGGGCTTCTCGAATACCCCCACTACACCCGCCCGGCCGAGTTCCGTGGGTGGGAGGTGCCGCCGGTGCTGCGCTCGGGCGACCATGCCCGGGTGCAACGTTGGCGTCGCGCCCAGTCGTTGCGCCGCACCATCGACCATCGACCGGATCTGATCGAGGCCCGCGGCGGGCTGTCACGAGACGACATGGCCCTGCTCGACGAGTTCGGGTTGGCAGATCCCGAGTCAGCCGATTCCGAACACCCGGAGTAGATCAGGGTGGGGACTCGCCCCGGCCGCTCTAGACTCGACCGTCGGCCCGGGTACCCGTGCCCGCCAATTTCTGATTCTCTCCCGCCGGAGCGCAGTGCGATGCAGCCCACCGATCTGATCGACAACCAAAACCTTCGAGACGACATCCCCGACTTCGCGCCGGGCGACACCCTCAAGGTCCACGTCAAGGTGGTCGAGGGCAACCG
>CAZDYO010000348.1:0-3691 GCA_964509555.1 uncultured Acidimicrobiales bacterium | reverse complement strand
TGAACTCGGGCTGCGGGTGGAACGAGAAAAGTGAACGCACGTAGGGGACCATCACCGAGGTGCCCCAGAACGAACCCCATCGGTATCCAACCGCAATCCAGATCCCGGTGAGAATCTGCACGGCCACGATCCCCAACACCACGAGATCCATGGTCTGGGTGACCGCACGGATACGGCCGGTCGAGAGGCGGCGCCAGATCAACAGTCCAATGCCGGCCGCAGCCCACAGGGCCAACGCCAAGCCGGTGATCTCCAGAAGATAGAGACGCACGGGCACGCCGTCCCACCACCGCACGGTTTGGGGAAGAGCCAGTGCGAAAAGGTGGAACGTCAGGATCGACGACAGCCCCCAATGGAACGGAATCGACCCCCAGTAGAGCTTGCGGCTCTCCAGCAGCTGGGACGACAGCGAGGACACGCTGAACGGGTGGAGCTTCCAGCGAAAGAAGGTGACGAACACGGCCAATCCGGCCGCCACGTAGGGCAGAACTCCGAATACAAACTCGTTTGTGGTCATCGATTTGTTCCGATCGACAAGGTGTTGAGGTCTTCAATCACACCGCTGGTGGCGGAGAGGAGGTGACGGTAGGGGTTCTTGGCGTCGGCTTTCACCAGCACCTCTCGCATGGTGGACACCGAATCGGCCAGGACTCCCAGCAAATCGTCGAGCGGGGCCCTGGTGGAGGCCAGATAGCGCAGGACCGGCTCGATGTGGTCGGGCAACTCACCGAGCAGGTCGACTCCGCATCGTTCCATGTCCCGCTTCAGGTCGGCCATGAACTCGCCGCGGCGATAGTTCTCGCCCCATGCAACGTGGCCGACGTAGGGCACGAACTTCGGCGAGAGATCGAGAGTGGCCGTGTGAAGCTCCTCCCACTCCCCCAGTTCGAGCTTCTCGATCTCGGCCAGGAAGGCATCCATGTGGGTGCGTACCACGCCCCTGGTGAACTCCGAAACCGCCCCCTTCAGCTCATCGAGCTGGAACGGGGTCGGATACCGGTAGCCGAGCGCCACAACCTCGGAGGCGTGCATCACGGCCCCCTGTGGGCGGCCTGGATGTAGCCCAGACCGGTTTCGCCCTTGTGGGCCAAGGGATCGTTGATCTCCTCGATCGACATCTCGCGGTGGTACGGCGGGAACACGAAACGATCTTCGATGGTGGGCAGGGTGGTGAGCTTGTAGATGTCTTCGGCATCGTTGACGCTCAGCCCCACCCGGGCCAGCATTTCGATGGTCTCGGCATCGAGCTCGGTGCCGTCGAGGCTCTGGCGCCGCTTGTAGGTGCGGATCGACAACATGGTGCGAAGGATCCGTCGAATCGGCTCCTCATCGCCGATCGAGAACAGGTTGGCCAGATACTTGATCGGCAACCGGGCCTTGTCGAGTTGCTCGAGCAGCTCAAAATCCTTGCGCTCCTCCGGCAGGTCGAGCTTCACCAGATTCGACTCGATGGTGCTCACCACCGGCGACATCGGCGGGATGTAGAACATCATCGCACCGGTTCGGTACTCGGAATGGAGCGGCAGGGCCATCCCCCATTCCTTGACGAACTTGTAGACCGGTGAGCGCTGGGCAGCGTCAATCCAGCCGTCATCGATGCCGGAAGCAGCCGCCGCCTTGATCACGTCGGGATCGTGGGGGTCGAGGATCATGCCCAGGTGGGCATCGAGCAACTCGTCGTCGGGTTTGGCCACCATGTCGGCGATCTTGTCGGCGTCGTAGAGCAGCACACCCATGTAGCGAATTCGACCCACACACGAGTGGGCACACGCCGGTGCCTGGCCGGTCTCCATACGGGGAAAGCAGAGAATGCATTTCTCCGACTTGCCGGTCGACCAGTTGTAATAGACCTTCTTGTAGGGGCAGGCCGCCACACACATGCGCCAGCCGCGGCACTTGTCCTCGTTGACCAGCACCACGCCGTCCTCGCCGCGCTTGTAGATGGCGCCGCTCGGGCACGCGCCCACACAGGCGGGGTTGAGGCAGTGGTTGCAGATCCTCGGCAGGTAGTTGAACACCACCCTTTCGAGCTCCTCCATCTGGGCCCGCACGGCCGCATCGACGCCTTCCATCGACACGTCGTTCTTGGCGTAGGTGTCGGAACCCCCGAGATCGTCGTCCCAGTTGGGGCCGCTCTCGATCTTCATCGGCTCACCGGTGATTTTCGAAATCGGGATGGCCGTGGGCTGCTGATCACCCTGGGGGGCATCGAACAGGTCGCCGTACTTGAAGGTGAACGGGTCGTAGTAGTCGTCGAGTTCCGGCAGCGACGGGTTGTAGAACAACTTGCCGAGGCCGCCGGCCTTCGAGTGGAGCTTCAGCTTGATGCGCCCCTTCTCGTCACGGCGCCAGCCGCCCTTGTAGTGCTCCTGGTCTTCCCAGCCTGTGGGGTAGCCGGTGCCCGGGCGGGTCTCGACGTTGTTCCACCACATGTACTCCGCACCCTTGCGGTCGGTCCACAGGTTTTTGCATGCCACCGAGCAGGTGTGACACCCGATGCATTTGTCGAGATGGAACAGCATGCTCATCTGAGCGCGAACTTTCATGTCGACGCCTCCTCAGTAGCTCGGGTTTTCGATACGTCGCAGATACACGAACGTGTCACGGTTGTTTCCTGTCGGGCCCCAGTAGTTGAACGAGTAGGTGAACTGGGCGTATCCACCTGACATGAGCACTGGCTTGAGCCTCACTCTGGTGAGCGAGTTGTTCATGCCGGCTCTCTTCTTTCTGCGAGGCGAGATGGGAATTCCGACCGTGCGCTCGGTGGCGTGGTAGACGAAGATCGAACCACGAGGAATCCTCGACGACGTGGTGCACCTTTGCACAAACACACCATTGTCGTTGTAGAGCTCAACCCAGTCGTTGTCGGCGATGCCCTGCTCGGCCGCGTCCTTGTTGTTGATCCACACCGGGTAACCGCCGCGCGAGAGCGTCATCATGCGGTCGTTCTCGGAGTAGGTCGAGTGAATCGACCACTTGCCGTGGGGCGTGATGTAGTTGAACAGCTTGCCGTCCTGGCCCTCGGCGAGCGATTCCTCGGTCTCGGACAACATGGCGTGATCGGGCTTGGGCTTGTAGCAGGGCAGGCTCTCGCCCCACTCGATGTATTGCTCGTGATCGAGATAGAAGTGTTGGCGACCGGTGAGGGTGCGCCACGGAATCAGATTCTCCACGTTGAGGGTGAAGGGGCTGTAGGGACGGCCCTTGGCCACCTTGCCGCTCCATGTCGGAGTGGTCAGAATCCGTCGTGGCTGCACGATCAGGTCGGCGAAGCTGACTCGGGAATCGCGGCTGCCGGCAGCCAGGTGAGTGAGGCTCTGACCGGTCTTGGCCTCTTCGGCCTCGAACGCCCGATGGGCGATCTCGCCGTTGGTGGCCGGGTCGAGGGCAAGGATTGCGTCGCATGCTTCGCGGTCGCGTTTGATGCTCGGCCGAAGCGGACCATCACCCTCACGGCTGGCCGGATCGGGCTGCTTGCGAGCGAGCTCGTCGTAGAAGTCGTCGACCTTGAACCGCAGCCCGTGGGCACCAACGCCGTTGTTGCGAATGCCGAGGCCCAACGACCCCATCTTCTCGCCGACCTTGGTGTAGTCACGCTCGACGATCTTGAATTTGGGCATGGTCTTGCCGGGCACGGCCTCGGCCTCGCCCTTGCGCCAGTCGACCACCTGCGGCTGCGAGATCTCGTCGA
>CAZDYO010000347.1:0-3693 GCA_964509555.1 uncultured Acidimicrobiales bacterium | reverse complement strand
ATGCGGCGCTGCCTTATGGCGCTCACACCTGCGGGCAGAGCACGCGAAGCCCTCGAGCACCGTTTCGAGACGGGCGATCTGAGGGGCCACGCCGCCGGCAACGTCTTGTTGGCCTCGCTTCTCGAGGTGTGCACCGATCCGGTGGATGCCCTCGACACGCTCGCCCGGATGGTCGGAGCGAAGGGGAGGGTCTTTCCCGCCACCCTCTCGCCGGTGGAGTTGGTGGCCAAGACACCTGCGGGGGTGGTCCGTGGCCAGGTTGCGGTTTCTGATTCCGAGTCGATCGAGTCGATCTTCTTCGATCCGGCTCGCCCGCGAACTCCGGCTGTCGTCAAGACGGCGATAGCGGAGGCGGACGCGATCGTGATCGGGCCGGGGTCGCTGTTCACCAGTGTCCTGGCGGCTTTGGTGCCCGAGGTGGTTGCCGCGGTGCGGTCCGCGGACGCCGCTGTTGTCTACGTCGCCAATCTCGACCTCGACGACGACGAGTCGTTGGGCCTGGCATTGTCGGATCATGTTGACCATGTCCGTCGACATGGGATCGATCCTGATGTGGTGCTGGCCGACCCGGATTCGATTCCGGATCCGGCATCGGTCGACATGTCGACATTCACCAAGTCGGAGCTCGTGTTCCGTAGTATCGCGCGACCGAATAGGTTTCTTCATGACCCAGAGGCTCTCGGTGTTGCTCTTTGCGAATTCGTGCGGCCTGTCCGCGCTTGATCGCACCCACAGCAAGTCCATCCATACAGGAGACATTCCAACATGACCGTACGCGTCGGCATCAACGGCTTCGGCCGCATCGGCCGCAACTTCTTCCGCGCCGCCAAGGCCCAGGGGGCCGACATTGACTTCGTGGCCGTCAATGATCTTGGTTCGCTGGAGACCATGGCTCACCTGCTTCGATACGACTCGGTCCATGGCCGTCTCGATTCGAAGGTTCGGGTTGTCAAGGGCGGAATCAACGTCGACGGCGACGTGCTCAAGGTGCTCTCCGAGCGCAACCCCGAGGATCTTCCGTGGGGCGAGCTCGGCGTTGATGTCGTGATCGAATCAACCGGCATCTTCACCAAGAAAGAGGCGGCCGCACGCCACATGGCCGCAGGCGCCCCGAAGGTCATCATTTCGGCTCCGTCCGGAGACTGCGATGCCACATTCGTGATGGGGGTCAACGACGACACCTACAACCCGGCCCGTCACCACGTCATCTCCAACGCTTCGTGCACCACCAACTGCTTCGCTCCGATGATCAAGGTTCTCGACGATGCGTTCGGTGTGGCCAACGGGCTGATGACCACGTGCCATGGCTACACCGGCGATCAGGCTCTGGTCGACGGACCCCACAAGGATCTGCGCAGGGCCCGCGCCGCGGCCATCAACATCGTGCCCACCTCCACCGGAGCAGCCCGTGCCACCGGCCTGGTCATGAAGAAGATGGCCGGCAAGCTCGACGGCATCGCCATGAGGGTGCCGATTCCCGATGGTTCGATGACCGATTTCGTGGGTGTGCTCAAGAAGCCGGCCACCGTCGAGCAGATCAACGCGGCATTCAAGGCGGCGGCCTCAAAGGGTTCGCTTCGCAAGGTTCTCGACTACTCCGACGCCCCTCTGGTTTCGTCCGACATAGTGGGTTCGCCGGCGTCGTGCACGTTTGACTCGGGTCTCACCATGTCTCAGGGCACCCTCGTGAAGGTGTGCGGCTGGTACGACAACGAATGGGGCTATTCCAACCGTCTGGTCGATTTGTCCCTGCTCGTCGGCAAGAAGAAGGCCCCGGCCAGGAAGCGCGCCGCCAAGAAGGCCCCGGCCAGGAAGGCGGCTGCGAAGAAGGCTCCGGCCAGGAAGGCAGCTTCCAAGAAGTGACCGACGTTCCCCGGCTGGAAGACCTCGCAGATCACTTGGATCTGCGAGGCAAGTCGGTTCTGCTGAGAGCCGATTTCAACGTGCCGATAGCCGACGGTGAGATCACCGACGACCTGCGCATCCGAGCTGCCCTCCCCACCATGAGGTGGCTGCTCGACGCGGGGGCCCGGGTCACCGCGTGCACCCATCTCGGAAGGCCCAAGGGCAAGCCCGACCCGCGGTTCTCGGTAGAGCCGGTCAGGTCCAGGCTGGCGGAGCTCGTTCCAGAGGTGACCCTGGTCGACAACCTGCGCTTCGATCCGGGTGAGACATCCAACGATCCGGCATTCGTCCGGCAACTGATAGCCGGCCACGATGCGTTCGTGAACGACGCGTTCGGGGCCAGCCACCGGTCCCATGCGTCAATAGTTGGGCCACCGCAGTTTCTGCCGTCGGCGGCCGGCCGGCTTCTCGAGCGCGAGGTCGACGTGCTCAGCGGCCTGCGCAACAATCCGAAGCGGCCGTTCGTGGCCGTCATGGGCGGGTCGAAGGTGTCCGACAAGTTGGCGGTGATCGAGTCCCTGCTCGACGTGGTTGATTCGTTGATCATCGGTGGTGGCATGTGTTTCACCTTTCTCAAGGCCAAGGGCCACTCGATCGGTGCGTCGTTGTGTGAGGACGACATGGTCGACACCTGTCGTCGTCTGCTGGCCGGTCCCAAGCCGATCCGTCTGCCCATCGACATCACGGCGATGGGCCCGGGCGGGAAGTTGTTCGAGCCCGAGGCCGGGGGAGAGGTCCGCCAGATGGGGGCGAGTCTGCCCGACGGTTGGATGGGCGTCGACATCGGACCCGGCACTGCTGCTGAGTTCGGAGATGTGATCCACGAGGCGGGAACGGTTCTATGGAACGGTCCCATGGGAGTGTTCGAAGATCCCAGGTTCTCGGGTGGCACGGGGGCGGTCGCCCATGCCATGGCAGAATGTCGGGCATTCACGATCGTCGGTGGCGGCGACAGCGCCGCGGCCGCCAAGCAATTCGGTGTCGACAAGGACATGGACCACGTATCAACCGGTGGGGGTGCCTCGCTCGAATTGATCGAGAATGGCGACCTACCCGGACTCGCCGCCCTGAGAGGAGCTCCGAATGTCAAGCACGAAGTCTGATTCCCGTACACCACTCATCAGTGGCAACTGGAAGATGAACCACAATCATTTCGAGGCCATACAGACCATCCAGAAGCTGGCCTATGCCCTCAACCCCGAGGACTACGATCACGTCGACGTGTCGGTGCATCCGCCGTTTACTGATCTTCGTTCGGTCCAAACGGTGCTGCAGGCAGATGAGGTCCCGATCTCACTGGGCGCGCAGAATTGCCATTGGGAGACATCCGGCGCGTTCACCGGGGAGATATCGCCGGCCATGCTTGCCAAGCTTGATGTCACTTACGTGATCGTCGGGCATTCGGAGCGCCGGGAGTTGTTCGGTGAGACCGATGAGATGGTGAACCGAAAGCTAAAGGCGGTTCTTGCGACGGGAATGACGCCGATCCTCTGTGTGGGCGAGACTCTCGAGGAGCGGCAGACGGGCGGAGCCGAGGCCAAGGTCGATGGCCAGATCGCAGGCAGCCTTGCCGGCGTGAAGGCCGATGTCGTGGCGTCGATCATCGTCGCGTACGAGCCGATCTGGGCGATTGGAACTGGCGAGACGGCCACGTCCTCGGATGCTCAGCAGATGTGTGCCCATATCCGCGCCCGGGTGGCCGATACTTGGGATGCCGACACGGCAGGATCGCTTCGGATCCAGTACGGGGGTTCGGTGAAGCCCTCGAACGCCCCCGAGTTGATGTCG
>CAZDYO010000346.1:0-3713 GCA_964509555.1 uncultured Acidimicrobiales bacterium | reverse complement strand
TCTACACTGCCATCTCACGTGCAAAGAAGATAGTTGTACTTGTGGGAGCTCGAAATCGAACCATGCGATCGCCGCCGCGGCCGACCGGGCTGCCGACGCCGGTATCGACAACCTCACGTTCCGCGAGGGCACCTTCGACGACCTGGACGGGCTCGGCCCGATCGACGTGCTCCTCACCCTCGATGTGCTCCACGACCTGCCTCGTCCGGGGGCCGCGGTGAGGGCCGCCCGTGGCGCGTTGGCCGACGACGGCGTGTGGATCGTGGCCGACATCAAGACCCGCGGCGATCTGGAGGACAACCGGAAGATTCCGGTGTTGCCGCTGATGTATTCGATGTCGATTCTCTATTGCATGTCATCGGCCATGTCGGAACCCGATGGTGCCGGCTTGGGCACGCTCGGGCTCACCGAGGAGGTGCTGGCCGACCTGGCCGACGCCGCCGGGTTCGGTTCGTGCGAGCCCCGCACGTTCGATGTCGACCCGCTCAATCGTTACTTCGAGCTTCGCCCCTGATCGTCACGGATGGTCCGGAAGGTGAGGTTGATGCGGGGGCCGACCGGTCGTTTGGTCTTGGCCACCCGGTGGACCCACTCGTTTTGGCATCGGCCCGACATGACCACCACCGATCCCGGAGGCAGGTCGACACGCACGGTCTCGCCGCTCTCCCGGTGGCGCAGGTCGAACCGACGGGTGGCACCGAGGCTGAGCGAGGCGATCACCGGTTCGCGGCCGAGCTCGGGTTCATCGTCGGCATGCCAGTCGACGCTGTCGTTGCCGTCGCGGTAAAGGTTGGCCAACACGCTGTTGAACTCGACGCCTGCGAGCGACGAGGCCGCCGCCCGCACCGCCATCACCTCCGGGGTCCACGGAACCGGGTCGAGTTCGATGCCCGAGTAGGAGTAGCCGGCGCCGGGGTCGCCCATCCACGTGACGAGACGCGGTTCGGGGACCGTGCGGCCGAAAATGTGCAGGTGGTTCTGACGCCAAGGCAATTCCCGGCGCAGTGTGGCGAACACGGCCCGTTCGTGGGACGGGGTGATCACGTCGAGGGTCAGCACCGCCGAGCCGCCGTGGGGCAGCAGCTCGCGGCCCACACCGGCGGGTGGGTCGAACAGGGTCACGGCACCCTGGCGGTGATCACCTGAAACGACGACATCGGCCCGGGCAGTGGGAGTCGGTCGAGCCGGTCCTCGATGCGTCCGGCGCCGCGGTTGACCAGCGCCGGTGGGAACAGGCCGGTCCAGCTGTGGCGAACATCGGTGAGCCCGGCGGCCATGAGATCGGCGGTGAGTTTGGCCCGGCGCATCGAGAGGACGCCCTTGTCGGAACGCCACCGCATCTTGGGGGTGAGGGTGATCTGGATCGGATACAGCGGGCTGTAGGCGTTGGGTTCGACGAAGGCCAGAGTGCCGCCGGGGCGAACGCATCGTCGGCATCCGGCGAACGCGGCGACGAGATCCGGCAGGTGATGGAGCACGAAGAACCCGACGGCGGCGTCGAACCGTCCGGCGAGGTCGTCGGGTGGGTCGAGAATGTCGGCGCAGATGAGTTCCACCGGGCGGTCGTCGAGGTCGGCGGCGAAATCCCGCAGGAGGTCGGGGGACAGGTCGAGCCCGGTCACCCGGTATCCGCGGTCGTGGAGCGGAATCGTGAACTTGCCGAGCCCGCATCCCACATCGAGGAGTCGGGCGCCGGGATTCAGATCGGCCCGATCGAGCAGCCGGTCGACGTGGCGTTCGACATAGGGGGTCGACGCCCGCACCATCCGTGGGTTGGCGAGGGAGTCGGCGTTGAAGTGGGCGCGTTGGATGTCGTTGTGGTTCATCGGGTTGGTGTCCTGGTGGCTGCTGCTTTGAGGGCCTGTGTGGCCAGGCGGAGTCGGGTGGTGGACCCGGTGGCGCTGCGACCCACCGCTCGCCGGTTCCGGGTCACCGGCACCGAGGTGGTCGGCCGCCGGGTGCGGGCTATCGATGCCAGCAGGTAGGGACCGGATCGCGGGTCGGCGATGATCTGGTCGACGAGGGGCCGTGTCATGGCCACGTATCCGCCGGCGTCGGCGGGGGTGCCGGCCATCTGGTGGAGAAGCCACTTGAAGGCATGGCCGCTGATCATTCGACCGCGGCCCTCGTAGGTGCCCCGTCGACCGGCGAACACGGCGTCGACATCGCCGGGTTGCAAACGTTGAAGCAGCGTGGGGATGGCTTCGGGCGGGTCCTGCAGATCGGCGTCGAGCACGATCACCGCATGGCCGGTGGTTGCTGTCAACCCGGTCCGGATGGCGTGATGTTGGCCGAGGTTGCGGGGGTGGTGAACAGCGGTGATCCGCGGGTCGCCGGTGGCGAGTGAGTCGATGGCCGGGCCGCTGCCCTGGTCGCAGGCATCGTCGACGTAGATGATCTCGTAGGGGGAATGGGTCGGTATGGCGTCGATGATCCGGTGATGGAGTTCGTGGAGCGTTTCGCGGGTGCGATACATGGGAACCACAACGCTCACGGTGGTGGAGCGGATCACGTCGACGATGGCGGCCGTTGCAGGGGTCGGGGGCCGTCCGATCAGATCGATCATTCGGGCGGGGTCACCGGTCCAGTGGGGGCGGTCCCATGGACGCATGGGGAACTCGCCGACGCGACGGTTGATCGGCAGGCCGACGAGTTGTTCGACCTGATCGATCAGTTCTTCGTTGGTGGTGGACTCGCCGGTGCAGATGTCGATCGGCTGGGGCTCGTCGAGGCGGGTGTGGAGCGCAGCGAGGATGGCGTCGATCACGTCGTTGATGTGGACGTGATCCCGGGCGGCGCCGGGGGCGGTGAGTGGCAGCGTGTCGCCGGAGGCCGCGGCGCGGATCGCGGTGGGCAACAACCGATGGGGCGACTCGCCGGGCCCGTGAACGAGGAATGGTCGGAGCGTGCATCCGACGACCCGGCCCGAGGTGATCCGGTCGGCCATCATTCGGGAGGCGTCGAGTTTGGTGACCCCGAGCGACCCCACCGGCGGGCTGTGGTCGGTGGCGGTGAGTTCGGTGGAGCTGCCGAGATGGACGATGTGGGCGCCGACGCTTTCGGCTGTGTCGATCAGGGCGCCAAAACCGTCGATGTTGACCCTGCGGGCCGTGTCCAGATCGGAGCTCCGGGAGACGGCGAGGTTGATGATGGCGTCGGGCCGAAGTGTCCGCACGGTTGCGGATACGTCGGCAGCGACGGCCATGTCGACTTCGATGACCGTGGTCGACGCGGCCCGGGTGAGCCACGCGGGCGGAACGCTGCCGGGGCGGACGGCGGCATGGACCGTGTGGCCGGCCGACTCCAGCGAGGGCAACAGCGCGTGGCCGATGAAGCCGGCCGCTCCGGTGACCATCACGTTGCTCATCGGGAGTCGGGTGCGTGTTCGACCGGCAGCGAGTCGATGGCCGCGTGGGCGAGGCGCCGGTCGGTGTCGACCTGTGCAGGTGAGCGCGAGTTGGCGGCAGCCAGGGCGCTGCGAATGTCGGCGATCACCTCGACAGCCGGCATGGTGGATATCGCCGCGAGGAATGCCCGGCGCAGGAACGTGAAATCGCACCCGAGCCGGCTCAGTTCATTGACGAGGTGTCGGCACGGCAGGGGCGACCCGAGGCGCGGGTGGGTGAGCCCGGCCACGCCAAAGGGAATGTCGCCGAAGGCCGATGCCACCTTGTCGGTGGTGCCGTCCGACAGAGCGGTGAACCGGTTGGGTG
>CAZDYO010000345.1:0-3723 GCA_964509555.1 uncultured Acidimicrobiales bacterium | reverse complement strand
CGATTCTACGACAGCATAGGCTTCACCGGCATCCACTTCACGTCTTATTTCAGGCCGTTCGACAAATACAGCCGCGCCCTGATCCGGGCCAGCAACTCCTCGAGTGCGAACGGCTTCACCAGGTAGTCGTCGGCACCGGCATCGAGCCCGGCGACACGATCGGGAACTTCGTGGCGGGCCGTGAGCATCAGCACCGGTGTGTCGTCACCCGACCTGCGGACCCGGCGACAGACGGTGAGCCCGTCGACGTTGGGCATCGACACGTCGAGGATCAACATGTCGGCCGGGTTCTCGGCATGGATCTCGAGGGCGCGGGCACCGTCGTTGGCCGTGACCACCTCGTAGCCCTCCAACTGCAGGGCGCGCTCGAGCGAGTCCCTGACCCTGCGATCGTCCTCGGCGATAAGGATCGTTGGCAAGAGGCTCCTTCGATTGCGACCGGGCGCGACGGCCCGACAGGGGCACGTTAGCCCCCGATGGTGCCGCCAACGGGTGAGAGAACAGTGAGAACTGCGACGTTTTCGACCCGCCGCGCATGACGGCAGTCAGTTCTTCGTGGGCCATTCGCCCCAGATCACCGATACAGATGCGGAATCTCTCCGATGGAGATGTAGCACGACACTTCGGGACCAACCAATGGCCACTCTCCTACCCCACATCGAGACCGGCGTCATCCCCTCCGCCCTGCTCGGCTCGGCTGTCGACAGCACCCGAATCGGCCTCGACGGCACACCGGTACCAATGTTGCGGGGCCGCCTCCACCAAGTTTCGGTGCTGCCGGCCAGCATCGCAGGCACCGCGCTCGTTCTGCTGAGTCCGGGTGTGACCGACAGGATAGCCGCCGCGATATTCACCGCCTCCATCGTCGCCATGCTCAGCGCCAGTGCGTTCTACCATTGCCACGCCCACACATGGCCGGTGAAACTCCGTGCCCGGCGGATCGACCACTCGATGATCTTCGTGGCGATCGCCGGAAGCGAAACAGCTTTCTGGCTGGCGGGCGCACCCAAGGCTGCAGCAGTCCCCGCCAGTGTCGTCATCTGGGTGATCGCCTGGGCCGGCATCCGCCACAAGCTCGCCCACCTGGCGCTGACCGGGACCACCGGAAGCTGGCTTTACGGGGCGCTCGGCTACACGTCGGTTCTGCTGCTGCCGTTCCTGGCCTCCTCCCACCAGTGGACGGTGATCGCCCTGGTGGTCGTCGGCGGCCTCACCTACTCACTTGGGAGTCGACTTCTCGTAACCCAGTCACCCAACCCGATCCCCGGGGTGTTCGGTTATCACGAGGTCTGGCACGTGCTGGTCGTGGCCGGTGTGGTGATGCACGGCGCGGCCCTCGCATCGCTGTCCGGCATCGTCGGGTGACAAGACGCTCGGGCGGCCAAGGTCGACACCACCGCTAGGGTCAACGGGTGCGAATCCTGGTCACCAACGACGACGGCATCGATTCGGTGGGCCTGCATGTGCTCGCCCGGGCTCTGCGCCCGATCGGTGACATTGTCGTAGCAGCCCCCGATCGGGAGTACTCAGGCTACGGGGCGGCGCTCGGCTCGTTCTCCGAGATGAAACCCGAGATTCACCGAGCCTCGATCGACGGCATCACCGAAGCCTTCTCGGTCACCGGCCCACCGGCACTGTGCGCCATGTTCGGCCGCCTCGGCCTGTTCGGCGACATCGACCTCCTGGTCTCGGGCATCAACCCGGGCGCCAACGTCGGCCGCAGCGTCTACCACTCGGGAACCGTCGGCGCCGCGCTCACCGCCCGCAACGGCGGTATCAACGCCATTGCGGTCAGCCAATCCGTCGAAGAGTGGGGCGTCGAGGGTCAGGGCTGGGACGCCATGCTCGACAAGCAGGTCTGGGACAGCGCCGCCGAGGTAGCCGCTGCTCTGGCCGGTGCCGTCGCCGCCGACCTTCCCGCCGAACCGGTGCTTCTCAACATCAACGTGCCCAACATGGCGATCGCCGACATGGCCGGATGGCGTCGAACCCACGTCGGCATACTTCCGCCCCGCACCGTTCTCAATGCCGAACTCGAGGCCAAGCCGGGCCACGACGGCGCCTTCACCGTCAAGATGAAGTGGGGCGATGCCGTGGAGGTTCCGGTGGAGACCGACGCCGGAGCGGTCATGGCCGGCTTCGTCTCGATCAGTTGGCTCGACCGGCTCGACGATCAGATGAACTCCACGCCCACCACCGAAGCGACCGAATCCGTACTCGATTCCTTGCTGGGCTGAAACATGCTCACAGCCTCAGGTCTTTCCAAGTCGTATGGCCCGCGGGAACTGTTCCGCGATGTCACCCTCGAACTGTCGGCCGGCCGCCGCATCGCCCTGGTCGGCGGGAACGGCACCGGCAAGACCACGCTCATCGAGATCCTCGTCGGTAAAAGTGAACCCGACGAGGGAAAGATCACCAAGCCCCGCCACATGAAGCTCGGTTATCTGCCACAGGATCTCGTCGACACCGCCACCGGCACCGTCATCGAAGAGGTCATTGCCGGTGCCGGCGAACTGTCCGACCTTGAGAAACGGCTGCACCGTCTCGAGGCGAAGATGCAGGACCCCTCCGCCGATCAGGACGCAGTACTGGCCGAATACGGCGAGGTGCAGGGCCGGTTCTCCGCCATGGGGGGCTACGCACTCGAGGCCGACGCCCGCAAGGTTCTGGCCGGGCTCGGTTTCGACGACAGCGACGCCGACCGACCCGTGCAGGAAATGTCGGGAGGGTGGCGCATGCGGGTGGCCCTGGCCCGACTGCTGCTGGCCAAGCCCGACGTGTTGATCCTCGATGAGCCCACCAACCATCTCGATGTCGACTCGGTCGCATGGCTCGAACAGCACCTCGCCAACTGGCCGGCGGCCCTGCTTTTCGTGAGCCACGACCGCGACTTCATCGACGCCGTCGCCGACCGGGTCGTGGAGCTGGCCGAAGGCACCGCGTTGGAATACGTAGGGGGATTCGCCGAGTTCGTGGTGGCCCGCGAAGAGCGGCTCCAGCGCATCGAGGCTCTGGCCGCACGTCAAGCCCGCGAGGTCGCCAAGGTAGAGCAGTTCATCGACCGGTTCCGGTACAAGGCCACCAAGGCCCGTCAGGTGCAGAGCCGGATCAAGACCCTCCAGAAGCTGGAGATGATAAAGGCCCCCGACCGCAAGCAGCTCGTGGCCCGATTCGCCTTTCCCGAACCGCCGCGATCATCCCGGGTGGTGGCCGAGTTCCACGACGCCACCGTCGGCTACGACGACATGCCGGTCGTCTCCCACGTCAACCTGGTCGTCGAACGCGGCCAGACAGTGGCACTGGTCGGCCCCAACGGAGCCGGCAAGACCACGCTGCTCAAACTGATTCTCGGTCAGCTCGAACCCCGCGCCGGCACCGCGGGGCTCGGCACCAACGTGAGCATCGCCACCTTCCACCAACACCAGGCCGACGAACTCCCGGGCGACAAGACCGTGATCGATGCGTTCTCCGGCGGGATCGTCCCCGGCAAACGCAACCTGCGCACTGTGCTGGGCTCGTTCGGTTTCCCCGGCGATGCCGCCGATCGAAAGGTCCGGGATCTGTCCGGTGGCGAACGCACCCGCCTGGCGTTGGCCCGAACCATGATCGAGCCGGTCAACCTCCTCGTGCTCGACGAGCCGACCAACCATCTCGACCTGCCGAGCTGCGACGTTCTCGAGGACGCCCTCACGGCCTACCCCGGCACCGTCTTGTTGGTCACCC
>CAZDYO010000344.1:0-3729 GCA_964509555.1 uncultured Acidimicrobiales bacterium | reverse complement strand
TACGGGCTTCTCCGGAGTGACTGGAGTTCAGACGTGTGCTCTTCCGATCTACCCAGGCGGTTCCGTCCCAGCCGGTGGCGCCGGTCCCGGCAGCGGTCGATCCGTCGCTCGCCATCGCGGCGCAGTACCCGGCCGGCTTCGCCTACTACGACGACGAACCGCCCCGCAACGACGACTGGAAACGTACCGTTGGCCTCGTCGTGGGCCTGGCCGTGTTGGTCGGTGTGCTCGGATTCCTGGTGGTCGCGTTTGCCAAGACCATGGGCTTCGGGGATTCCGGCCCCCCCACCGTCACCACTGCCACCTCCGTGGAGATCCCCGATCTGGTGGGGGAGAGCGTCGAGCAGGCCCGCGCCGATCTGTTGGCCAGAAACCTCGAGATCAACATCACCTTCTCGACCAACGACGTGATTCCCGTGGATCAGGTGTTCGAACAGTCACCGCCTTCCGGTCGGCGTGTCGAACCGGGTCAGATCGTCAACGTCACCGTGAGCAGCGGTTCGGCCACCTCCGTTCCCGGTGTGGTGGGCCAGACCCTCGACACGGCCCGGGCAATGCTCGAGGAACGCGGCTACGTGGTCCAGACCCTTGAATCGGAGAGTCCCTTCGAGGCCGGCACCATCGTCACCCAGTCGCCCGAGGCCGGCACCGAGCTCAACGCCGGTAGCCCGGTGGTCATCACCGTGAGCCTCGGCCCGGCGTCCGTGGCCATACCCGACGTGTCGGGCCTGTCGGTTGTCGAGGCGATCACCAAGCTCCAGGATGCCGGTCTTCGCCCTGCCGGTCAGATAGATGAGGCCTCCGACACGATCCCCGCCGGTGAGGTGATCGGCACCCAGCCCGAGGCCAACAATCTGGTCGACGCCAACAGTCCCGTCACCGTGGTCGTCTCAACCGGATTGCCCCAGGTGCAGGTACCCCAGGTCACCGGCCTGTTCGTCGACACTGCCCGCACCCGCCTCACCAACGAGGGGCTCGTCGTCGAGGTCACCTTCCAGACCGTGCCCTCCGGTTCGGCCGATGTGGGCCGCGTGATCAGTCAGAGCCCGGCTGCGTTCGTGCAGGTCAACGCGGGTGAGTTGGTCACGCTGGTTGTCGGGGAGGCGGCGCCGACGCCCACCACCACCGCGGCACCCACCACCACCGCCGCGCCAACCACCACCGCCGCGCCCACCACCACCACCGCCGCTCCCACAACCACCACAACCGCTCCCTGACCAACCGCGGCAAGCGGTGTTATCAGGCGCAGCGGGTCAAGAAGTTCCTCAGCAGATCATGGCCCGCATTGGTGAGCACCGATTCGGGGTGGAACTGCACTCCCTCCACATCGAGCTCGCGGTGGCGCAGGCCCATCACCAGGCCGTCGTCGGTTTCCGCGGTGATCTCGAGAGAATCCGGGATCGACCCGCGATCGACGATCAGTGAGTGGTATCGGGTGGCTTCGAGCGGCTGGGGCAACCCGGCGAACACCCCGACATCGCGGTGGCGGATCATCGAGGTCTTGCCATGCATGACCTGTGGTGCTCTAACCACGGTGCCGCCGAAGGCCTGCCCCAGGCACTGCATGCCGAGGCACACCCCGAATATCGGCATCCGTCCGGCCAGTTCGTCGAGAACCTGCATCGACACGCCGGCATCGTCGGGGGTGCCCGGGCCGGGAGATATGAGGATGCCGGCCGGAGACAACTCACCGATACCGGTGATGTCGATCTCGTTGTGGCGGCGAACGATCGGCTCGGCTCCGAGTTCACCCAGATACTGCACGAGGATGTAAACGAACGAGTCGTAGTTGTCGATGACGAGAATTCGTGGCCGGCTCACAGCGACGACGTTAGCGACCGGCTGCCCCGGAGCCGACCGGGTTTCAGGTGCCGGTGGCGTTGTCGGGGCTGTCGGTGGGTAGGTCGGGGAGTTCGGCCGAGCGGGCCGGGCGTTCCTTGGCGAACTCGACCGCCTGACCGATCCAGTTGTCGCGTTCGATCCGCCCGTCGAACGACAGGAAGTCGTCGAGCCCCTTCACATAGTCGGGAGGGAATGAAGCAACCTGCTCGAATGTGTCTATCCCGATCTCGTGAAGAAGTGCCTCGAGCTTGGGTCCGACTCCCTTGATCCTCTTCAGGTCGTCGGGTTCACCATGGTCGGACGGCTCGGGAGTTGCTGTTGCGGAGGGCGTTGCCACCGGCTGGGTTGCCACCCCGGTCGGGGCCGCGAGAGAGCCGGCCCCCACGAGCTCGGGTTGACGCTCACCGGCTTCGATGGCATCAAGGACATGGATGGCGATGTCGGCCACCCGAACCTCGTCCTCCTCCTTGCCGGCGGCCTTCACCCCGTCGTCCATCATGATGTAACAGAACGGGCAGGCGGTGGCGACACGACTGGCACCGGTGGCGATCAGCTCCTTGGAACGCTCGTCGTTTATCTTCTCGCCGATGGTTTCCTCCATCCACATGCGGGCCCCACCGGCGCCGCAACACATGCCCTTGGTTCCGTTTCGCGGGGCCTCCACAAGTTCGATGCCGCCGAGTTGGCCGAGCACCTTGCGGGGGGCCATGTAGACATCGTTGTGTCGGCCGAGGTAGCACGAATCGTGGTAGACGACGCGCTCCTCGAGACGGGCCTCGGAGAGGTCGAGACGTCCCTGGTCGACCAACCATTCGAGCAGTTGGCTGTGGTGAACAACCTCATAGTGGCCGCCGAGTTGCGGGTATTCGTTGGCGAGTGTGTTGAAGCAGTGGGGGCACTGGGTGATGATCTTCTTCACCCCCATGGCATTGAGCTGCTCGACGTTCTGGCTCGCCAGCATCTGGAAGAGATACTCGTTGCCGGAGCGCCGGGCCGAGTCACCGGTGCAGGCTTCGGACGGACCGAGGATGGCGTAGTCGACACCGGCCCGCTCGAGAAGCTGGGCCATGGCCCGGCTGACCTTCTTGTTCTTGTCGTCGAAGGACCCCGCGCATCCCACCCAGTAGAGGTATTCGGCCTCGAATGGGTCGCCGCCCTCGATCACCCGCACGCCTTCAAGATCACCTATCCAGTCGGCCCGCTCGGTCTGGCTCATGCCCCACGGGTTCGACGAGTTCTCCATCGACCGGTAGGCCTGCCCCAGCTCCGACGGGAAGTCGGATTCCATCAGGGTGAGGTAGCGGCGCATGTCGAGGATCTTGTCGAGAATCTCGATGTTGACGGGGCAGATCTCGTCGCAGGCCTTGCATGAGGTGCAGGCCCAGATCTCGTCGGTGGTGATGCGTTCGAACATCGAGTTGGACGACACGGTGATGTCGGCCGGTACTCCGAGTGGCGGGCTCACCTGTGGGTTGCCGGATCGGGCCATGACCTCGCCGGTCTTGAGCACGATCTCGCGGGGGTCGAGTGGTTTGCCGGTGGCGTGGGCCGGGCACACGCTGGTGCAGCGCCCGCACATGGTGCAGGCGTCGGTGTCGAGCAACTGCTTCCAGGTGAAGTCCTCGATGACCGATGCGCCGAAGGTCTCCAGTTCGGTGTCACCGGACACCAGATCGGGCATCGGCTTCATGGCGCCCTTGGGACGATCCTTGTCCTTGAGATACATGTTGAGCGGCGAGGTGAACATGTGGCGCAGCATCGTGGCGGGCAGGATCACCAGGAAGGCGATGAAGCTGATCACATGGGCCAACCAAAGGGTCTGGTGCCAGCCGTGGACCGAGCCGACGGTGTCGAACAACTTGGCCAGCGGGTAGCCGACGAAGCTCC
>CAZDYO010000343.1:0-3734 GCA_964509555.1 uncultured Acidimicrobiales bacterium | reverse complement strand
ACGCGCCGCGAAAAACAGGTCTCCCTGTAATGCGCTCATAAAGCGCGTCCTCAAGCGAGCTGCAATACCTTCTGGCCGCCGGCGACGCCGATCACGACTACGAAGTCGCATCGAAGCGACTGCCCAATCCCGGCGCCGCAACCGACTCCGCCATGGCCACTGCCCGCGGCATATTCGTGCTCGGCCGAAGCAACCAACGGGTTCGCCTGGATGGCGAGGCCGCGGTTGAGAAGGTGATCGGCGAGGCCTTGGCCAGCTCCGTCACCAGCGACGCCGCGCTGGTCAACCTCATCAACTTCGGACTCACCAACCGCACCCCCGAAGCCCAAGAAGACTCGCTCGGCATTGGAACCTCCTGCGGCTTCCGGTCGATGGGGTTCGGACGCCTCGAGCTTGGTCGAGCCCGATTTGCCCGATACATGTCGGACCGACTCACCGGCCTCGTGGGTCAACGACTTGCCTCGCTCGACCTTCCGCGTAACATCAGCGAAGACGGCAGCAAGGAAAGACTGCTTGACGCTGTTGGCAGGGTGGCCGACTCGCTGCGCTACACAGCTGCGGGCGAGGCCGGCCTGCGCGAGCTTGACACCAGCTCCGGCCGATACGACCAGATATTGGACGCACTCCGGCCGGCGCCCTCACCCCAGTGGCAGGCGCGATATGCCATGCAGGCTGCCGGCGAAGGCAACGTCCAAATCGATGCCTGCCGCGAGCGCATGAAGCAATGGGCACGCGACCTCGTGCGCCGAGACAAGTCCCAGTGGACCGAAGCGCTCGACGACAATATCCAGACGTGGCGGAGCACCGTGCAGGCCGGCCTAATCAGCTCGGTCACCGATGTGATCGGCAACTACGGCCTGCCGGTTGCGGCTGCCACCCTCGACCGGATCAGCGACGACCTGAGAGGAGCCCGAGATCAACTCCGGCGCGACTCGTCCACCCGCAGGAGCCTCAAGATCGACGCCATGTTCGGCGAGGTCGTGCCGGCTTCATACACCGGAGTCGCCACGGAGGACCAGCGGACTCTGCTCTCCAAGACCGTCTCCGACTTCATCATGCAGTTGTTCGAAGGGCAGACCCTCGAAGCAGCCGCCGACGCGTGCGAGGAAGTGTCGGCCAACCTCGTCAACCCGCTGAAGCGCATCATCACCGCCGAAGCCGACCGAGTGGAAGACAGCCGCGGCCAATGGCAACACCAACTCGAGGTGTTGCCGATCGACGGCGATCCGTCGGCGTACAGCCCCCGTCCCTACGAGGTGGTGATCGAAGACATCACCGAGTTCGACAAGCGTTTCGGCGAGCAGATCAGCTCCACCGTGGAGATCGCCGAAGTCCGCACCGCCACCAACGAGGCCGTCCACCAGATTCTCGCCGACCAGGTCACTCGGTGGCTACACATCGAGGCCAGTTGGCAGCCGGGGAAGATAGGGGACATCGCCGGAGTGTCGACCCCCATCCACTGCGAGGTCGAACTATCACCCCACAACGTGATGGATCTCGTCACCGATTGGATCCGCAGGCCCGAATACCCGCTCCGCGAATACCTGCGGGAAGGCCTCGGCGCATTCGTCGAAGACAACCCGGCGGCGCTCGAACAATTTCGCGATGCGCTATCGAGGCTGGTGATGGTGGCCGGGCCGCTGTCCAAGACCAACGGACTGGTCAGCAAGATTCACGGCACCCCGACCAATCACTGGGCCTTCACCGAGTTCCCATTCTCTGGCGATGACGATGCTCAGAAGAAGATCGAAGAGGTCCTGTCGGGGGCTACCGAGGCCCAGTTCGGTCAGCTCCAAATGGTGCCAGGTGACCGAGACTCGATTGAACTATTGACCGAGGAGGGGCCATACCACGCACTGTGCTTCGAGACCATCATGGGACCGATCCGGTCGATGTGGGTCACCGCCACCGCGGGCAAAGAGGCCGGCCAGCGAGGCAACGGGCATGACGCGTTCGGCAAGATCGGCCTGCAACGCCAATCGATGCCACTTTCGATGTCGGGTCCACTGTCGGGCACGGGTCTGCGGCAACTCACCATGGGCTATCTGATCGAACTAGCCAAGGGCAATCTTGTCGATGAGTCGGTGATCGACCCCAAGACGGGCGTACCGAAGTCGTTCCCCACCATGAACTATCCGATCCTCGACGCCGACTTCCGCAACTACAAGAGCCAACTCGGCAAGATCATCGACAACATGAAGGTGGCTTATCTCGAGGCATCCCAGAACAGTCTCGAGTCGCTGCGGCCCTACCAGATCCTTCTCGAGACCGGTTCATCCGATCTCGTCGCTGCCGTCCAGAAGCTTGACGAAGCGCAACGGGAGAAGCTGTCGAACGTCTGCGACAAGATCGCCGCCGACGTGGCCCGGGCCGTGAAACCCAACCCTGGTCTCAAAGAGGCATCCACCGACATCTACGAACTCAGACACGTTCTCGAGGGTGCGGTCAGCACCATGCGCGAGGCCATCGAAAACGCCCAGCAGTTCTCCGAGCAAGAGACCTGGTAGGCGGCCGATCGATGTCCATACGAATAGTCGAGACCCTCGGCAGCGACGAAGACTCATCGCGGATCGAGGCCTATCTCGTCGGCCTTGCCGACCTCGGCTGGATCGAAGACCTCTACGTGAAGGGGCCCGGTGGCGAGGTCAGCCACTTGGTCCACGGCAACGACCCCTTGAGTTTCCGATCGCTTGAGGAAGCCCTCGAAGGCCGCACCATCAGCGGCGTCGAGATCACCACCGTCGCGGTGTTGCCAGTCAGCGGTGTCGGGTCCTACAGCAGCGCCCGACAGATAGTCGGGCTTGGGGCCGATGGGCGAGAATCAGAAGTCGGGTCAAGTCTGATCCTCTGCCCCAGCAGCGTTCTTGACGACGACACCGACTGGTGGACCTCGATCTCCGAGATCGACAGACTTGGGGAAGTCTGGGACCGCCGGGTGATTCTCAGCCCCGAAGACCGCACCAAGCCAGACGAGTTCGCCCAACGCGTTGGCCCCGACTCGGTCCACGCCAGCGCCGCCGCTGCAGCTGCAGTGCTCTCCGGGGCCGTCGACCCGGCGATCACCGTGTCGAGCCTGCCGCCATCCAACGCCGACGAATACAGGGTCGTGAGGCTCTTCGCACGGAGCGCCGACATGGAGGGAGTCGTCAGGCAACTCGTGTCAGCAATTCTCGACCAAGGCCGGCCGGTCTACGAAGGCCAGGCGCTGGCGATCGTGTCGGAACATCCCCAGCGTGAGGTGTCCACCGCACGCGACCAGTTCATCACCTCCCACAACCTCGCGTATCGCGCACCATCCCTCGCGTCGCCCAAGCAGGAGATGGGTCTGTGGGCCGCGATCAAGATGCTCGGCAAATACATCGCCACCGGCCTGAGTCGGCTCCCAAAACAGCTGATTGACAGAGCCAAAGCGAAGGCCGTCGAGCGCCTCGAGAGCGCGGTATCGAGAGTGGTGCTTGGCAAGGACTCCGAGTCGTCATCGCTCGTTCTCAAACTGGGCGGACCCGGTCAACCGAGATCCATTTCGCCGGAACACCTCGACTTGGGGCTCGGCGACCTGCGAAGCCGTTTCGTGTCGGAGGTGGATGCCTCAACCATCGACAAGTGGCTACCCGAACTCGACCCCGAACCCGAACCAGAAGTGTGGAAACACTTGCCAATGGAGTGCCTCACTCTGCTAGACGGCGGCACCGACGACCGGCACCGCCCAATCCTCGACAACGATGCCTACGGAG
>CAZDYO010000342.1:0-3737 GCA_964509555.1 uncultured Acidimicrobiales bacterium | reverse complement strand
CGATGCTGCCGCGGCTTGGGCGTTGAGCTGCTTGGCCTCGAGGTCGGCGCGCGCCGGCGTGACCACGTTGGCCTCCAGACGGCGCTTTTCGAGCTCGATGCGTTCGGCTTGGAGCTCCTGCTCCGCCACGGCCCTCGCGGTGTCGCCGGCAACCTTGGCCTGCTCCTCCTTGGCGCGACCGAGGGCGTCGAGTTCGGCGGTGCGAACCCGCAAGTCGTTTTGCTGTTCGACGATGGCCTTGTCGGCTTGCACCTGGGCGATCTCCGCCATTTGTCGGGCCTTGGCTTCGGCCTGCTGTGATTCGGACTTGCGGTTGGCCTCGGCCACCTTGGCGTTGCGAATGACCTCGGCGGTGAGCTTGCGGCCGATCGATTCGAGGTAGAGCACATCGTCGGTGACGTTTTGGATCTTGAGAACGTCGAGGCTCAAACCGAGCGTCTTCATGTCGTCGTCGGCCTCGTCGATCAGCACCTGGGAGAACTTGAGACGATCCTCGTTGACCTCCTCCGGCGAAAGCGTGGCCAGCACGCCACGAAGATTGGCCTCAAGAGTCTCCTTGGCGATCTGGCCGATGTGGGCTGAGGGGAAATCGAGGAAGCGCTCCGCGGCGTTCTCGAGCAGGCCCTCGGTGCTCGAAACCTTGACATTGGCGATGCCCTGAACATTGAGCGGGATGGCGCCACGTGAGAAGGCATTGGTGACCGAAACGTCGAGGGGAATGGTGTTGAGATCCATCCAGGAGACCCTCTCGAGCAGGGGAACCCGCATCGTCCGTCCACCCTTGAGAATCCTGTAACCAACCGTTCGGCCATCCGAAAGGACCCGTTTGCGGCCCGAGATCACCGCCACTCGGTTCGGTGGGCAGATGATGATCAACGACTTGACCACCATGATCACGAAGATGATCGCCAAGGCGAGTATCAGACCCACCGCCACGAATATGTTCACATCAATTGCCTCCTGTTTGAGATCTGTTTCGCATTCACGGCCGAACGTCAGTCGACCGAATCGACATCGTGTCCAGGGCCGAGAGCCGGGTCGAGGGAAGCGACCATGGCGACACCGTTGACGACCTCGACGATCACCACCTTCTCGCCGACCGACATCACCGAACCGTCGGCGGTGTCGGCGGTCATCTGCTCACGCGCCCCGGCGATCCTCACGGTGATCCGCCCGCGATGCTGTGCGTCGACGGGGAGCACCACCCGGGCGATTGAACCCTCGAGTTCGCGATTGCTGACATCGCTGGACGCGGAGTTGCGACGAATCCAACGAAACGCCGCCGAGTTCATGATCCCGGTACCGAACCCGAGCACCACGGCCAGCACGAATGCCAGCACCGTGGAGGCACCCAGCGCATTGGATACGAGCCCGGTGAGGCCGAAGAACGTGAGCACGAACGCGATGCTCGACAGCGAGAGGAACGACAGCACACCGTCGCCGTGGGAACCGTGGCCGTCTCCGCCGATGTGGGCGTCGCCGAGATCGCCGCCCCCCACGTCTCCGAGATCACCACCACCGAGATCCCCCAGGTCACCCGCATCGGCGCCACCCTCGAGACCGGCGAACAATATCCAAGCAAGTACGGGACCACCGACGGCCAAAGAGAATAGGTAAAGACTGATCACTGGCTCACCACCGTCCGTCCATCACTGATTGCCACCGTAGCCGAGCGGCCGATCCCCGGCAGTGCGGAGCAGTCCGCGATGGTCAGCCACCCATCGGCTCGTCGCCTACGCTCCTGCCTGCACGGAGGAGACTGCGATGTCATTCGACGACAAGTTCCACGAGACCAGCCGACGGGTGCGCAACTGGGGGCGATGGGGAGACCATGATCGCCTCGGCACCCTCAATTTCATCACCGACGCGGCCGTCGTCGATGCCGCGGCCACCATCTCGCACGGCCGCCGGGTGTCATGCGCCATCGACATGACCCACTCCGGCGTGCAGCTGGGTCAGATCCCCACTCGGGTCAACCCGATCCATGTGATGGGCACCATCGACTTCCCCGATCTCGGCGATCCCGATGGTGAGGCCATGGTGCCCCATTTCAGCGACGACATGATCACCATGGGCCTGCAGGCGGCCACGCACTGGGACGGCCTCTCACACGTCAGCTACAACCACATGCTCTACAACGGGGTACCGACCTCGTCCATCACCGCCCGCGACGGGGCCAGCGTGCTGGGCATCGAGAATGTCCGACACCTCGTTGGGCGCGGTGTGCTGCTCGACATCGCCGGTTCCAAGGGCCTCGATCGCCTCCCCGACAACCACGAAGTGACGCCGGAGGATCTCAGTGAGGCCGCCGAGTGGGGCGGAATCACGATCAGGTCGGGCGACATCGTGTTGCTGCGAACCGGGCGAATCCAGCTCTTCTTCGAATCCGGGGCCCAGGCCTACACGTTCGGATCCGATGGCCTCGGGAACAGCCCCGGGCCCGGTCTTCGGGCCGTCGAGTGGTTCCATTCCCACGACATAGCGGCGGTGGCGTCCGACAGCTACATATTCGAGGTGTTCCCGAGCCAGTCGTGGGACAACGCCCTGGCCGTCCATTGCCTCCACATAGTCGACATGGGCCTCACGCAGGGGCAGAACTGGAATCTCGAGCCACTGGCAGAAGCCTGCTCCGAACTCGGACGCCACGAGTTCTTCCTGTCTGCCAGCCCGGAACCCGTGGTCGGAGGCTGCGGCGCGCCTGTCAACCCGGTCGCCGTATTCTGATCGCAGTCTGCGTGCCAGCGTGATCGATGCTAGAAAACCGGTGTGACGCGGGCATCCGACCCGCCGGAAAGGTGCGACATGGCCCTCGTCGAGGCGCTCACCAACATCGAACTGTTCTCCGAGCTCAGCAGCCGCGAACTCAAGAAAGTTGCCTCATTCATGACTCCGATCAAGGTCAAGCCCGGCCGCGACCTCACGGTTCAGGGCAAGCCGGGGCGCGAGTTCATGATCATCGCCGAAGGCACCGCCACCGTTCGGCGCGATGGGCGGGTCATCGCCAGCCTGGGCCCCGGCGACTTCTTCGGCGAGTTGGCAGTGATCGCCGGTGTGCCCCGCACCGCCACCGTCACCGCCGACACCGAGATGACCGTCGAGGCCCTGAACCGGCGAGAGTTCTCCTCCCTTCTCGACGGCAGCCCGAGGTTGGCCAAGAAAATCCTCGTTGGTGCGGTAAAGCGTCTCCACCAACTCGAAGAGAGTCTGGTTCGCTGATCAGCCAGCAGGTTTTTCGGCAAACGCCCTGAGTGCGGCCAGGTTGGCGGGGCCACCCATGAGTTCGGCGAATGCCGCGTCCTCGTCGTTGCGTGCCGACTCGATGGCCTGTCTGTGCGGGCCGGTGATCAGTTGTTTGGTGGCCACGAGCGACGCGAGCGGAAGGTCGGCCAACTCCGTGGCGTGAGCCATTGCCACTTCGAGGAGATCATCGGCTTCATGGACCGACATGGCCAGCCCCATGTCGACGCATTCGTCAGCCGAAAACCACTTTGAACTCATCAGCACCCAGCTGGCCATTTGCCGACCCATGATTGTTGGGAACGTGTAGCTGCTGGCCGCCTCCGGGGCGACGCCGAGACCTGAAAACGGGCACTTGATACGGGCTTCCTTCGACATGAATGCCAGATCACAGTGACCGAGGATCGTGGCTCCGATCCCCACCGCGAGCCCGTTGACCGCGCAGATCAGCGGTTTGGGAAACGCGATGACGGCGTCCATCAGGGTGGGGAATCCGGAGG
>CAZDYO010000341.1:0-3747 GCA_964509555.1 uncultured Acidimicrobiales bacterium | reverse complement strand
AGGGTAAATACCTGTTTCCGGCCAATCGGGCCGGGTGTTGTGGAGCGTGTTTCACTGTGAGCGACTTCTCGCCGGAATCAGCAGGAAAGATCGACGGACCCGATTGGATGGTCGAGCGACGCGTCGCCGCGGCCCGGGCGCTGTCGGAGACCGAGGTGCCCACCACCGCGCTCGAGGAATGGCGTTACAGCCCCATCGACAAGCTTGATCTGTCGCGCTACAGCCCGGTTTCGGGCCTCGCCGATCCGCCGATGGTCCAGCTCCATGTGGAGCCGGCTGCGATCGTGCGCATGGTCAATGGCGGAATCGTCATGGTGGAGATCGACGGCGAGGTGGCGGCCGGGGGAGTCCACGTGGGCTCATTGTTCGATCATGAAGACGGCCCGCGGTTCATCGGGTCGGTTGCCGATGGAGCCCCCGACTATTTCACCCGCCTCAACGATTCATTCGCCCCTGATCCGGTCCTGGTTCATGTCCCGAGCGGCGTCGTGATCGATCGGCCGATCGTCATCACCAACCATTCCGCCGGCGAGGGATCTGCTGTGTTTCCCCGCTTGGTGGTGAGAATCGAAGAAGGTGCAAGCGCCACGATCCTTGATCGCCAGACCTCCGACGACAACCACGATCTCCTGGTCTGCCCGGTTGCGGAGTTCGATGTTGCCGATGATGCGCAGCTGGGCTACCTCAACGTCCAGCAGCTCTCCGAGTCGGCGTGGCAGATAGCAAGCCAGTTGTCCCGAGTCGGCAAACAGGCCACCATCACCGCGGCCACCGCCGGCCTCGGCGGCGCGTACGCCCGTACAAGGGCCGACACCCGCCTCGTCGGTCGCGGAGCCCATGGCAATCTGCAGGCCCTCTACTTCGGAGATCGCGACCAGTCACTCGACTTTCGCACCTTCCAGGATCACGTGGCCCCCGACACGAGTTCTGACCTCCTCTACAAGGGCGTCATCGGCGGACGCTCCCGAAGCGTCTACACGGGCCTGATACGTGTGAGGCCCGGTGCCCGCGGCACCAATGCCTACCAGACCAACCGGAACCTGAAGCTCGGGCCGGACGCCTGGGCCGAGTCCGTGCCCAATCTCGAGATCGAGAACAACGACGTCAAGTGCAGCCACGCCTCATCGGTGAGCCCGGTCGACGAGGATCAGCGGTTCTACCTCGAGAGCCGAGGCGTAACCACTGCCGATGCCGAGCGACTCATCGTCGGAGGGTTCCTTGATGAGGTGCTCCAGGCCCTCCCGGTTGCGGCTGCGGTGCCGTCGCTCAAGGCAGCTTTGGCAGCCCGCATAGCCGAGGCCACCGATGGCGGTGATGGCGATGTCTGACCACATGGTCATGAAGCTCGATTCGATCGAGGACGGGTCCGCCGCGAAGGTGGAGGTCGAGGGCCACACGGTCGCTCTGATAAGGCTGGGTGAGTCCGTCTACGCCATAGGCGACACCTGCAGCCACGAGGAAGTGTCGCTCTCCGAGGGCTTTGTCGATGCCGACGAGTGCACGATCGAGTGTTGGCGTCACGGGGCGTCATTCGACCTCAAGACCGGGGCGCCCACCAGCCTTCCGGCCGTGAAGCCCGTTCCGACCTACGAGGTCAGCGTTGTCGATGGTGAAATCTGGGTGGCCGTTTCGGCCGGGAGTGAGAGTGTGTCATGAGCGAATTGGTGGTTGAAGGTCTCCGGGCCTCGGTCCAGGGCAAGGTCATACTCGACGGAGTCGATCTGGTGGTGAGGTCAGGTGAGGTCCACGCCATCATGGGGCCGAACGGGTCCGGTAAATCCACGCTGTCCCATGTGCTTGCCGGCCGGCCGGGATACGAGGTACTGGGCGGATCGGCCACGATCGACGGCGTCGAATTGCTCGGCCTACCGGCGTGGAAACGTGCCGAGGCCGGGCTCTTCCTGGCCATGCAGTACCCAACGGAGGTTCCCGGCGTCGCCGTGAAGGACATGCTCACGGCGTCGCGGGCCACCGACTCCGACTCCGACTCGATCTACTCGCGGATGGAAGCCGAAGCGGAGCGAATCGGGTTCAGTGCCAAGTTCCTCGACCGGCCTCTCAACGTCGACCTTTCCGGTGGCGAGAAGAAGCGCAACGAGACTCTTCAGCTCGGGGTGCTCAAGCCGAAGTTCGCGATTCTCGACGAGCTCGATTCCGGCCTCGACGTTGATGCCTTGCGAATGGTGAGCCGTCGGGTGGAGGAGGAGACCAAGGAATCGGGTCTCGGGGTCATCGCCATCACCCACTACAGCAGGCTCTTCGACGAACTACAGCCCGACGTGGTCCATATCTTCGCCAGGGGTCGCATCGTCGAGACCGGCGGACCGAAGCTCGCCGACGAGCTGGAGGACACCGGATACGAGAAATGGGCGGGCACCGACAAGCCCGAGATCATGGCGACGGCTGATCCGTTCGCGGACCCGCTGGCGTGAGAGGGAGCAGCCCCGGATCGTGACCGCCATGGAGAGGCTTTCGCCCGAGGAAACAGAGGCCTTCGTGTCTGCTCATCCCGGGTGGCGGGTCGACGAAAACGCCCTGATCCGCCAGTTCGAGTTCACCGACTTCGTGGAAGCGTTCGCCTTCATGACCAAGGTGGCGTTGATAGCGGAGAAGCGTTTTCACCACCCGGAATGGAGCAACGTCTACTCGAGGGTGATCATCCGAATCACCGATCACGAGGCCGGCGGCATCTCGAGCCGCGACACTGCGTTCGTGGAGGCAGTTGACCGGCTGTGGGCGGGGTAGGGCAGGGTCCCTCTCTCAGGAATCCCCCGCGGCCTCGTCGAGTGCCTGGGCCAGCGTGTTCCAGCCCAAGGTGGCGCACTTGATACGAACCGGAAACCGCACCACACCCTGAAGGGCTCCCAGGTCGCCCAGTCGGATCGGCTGACCGTCTTCGAAGACATCGTCGTAGTGGTGGGCATGGCCGTCGTGGGAGTCGCCGCTGAGCGATTCCTCGTGTATCGACATCATCGACTTGAAGGCGCCTATGAGTCGGCGGGCGTCGGAGATCGATCGTCCCTTGACCGCAGCCGACATCATCGAGGCCGAGGCCTGGCTGATCGAGCAACCCTGCCCGCCGATGGCGATGTCGGCTATGTGGCCGTCCTGGTCGACATCGATGTAGACGACGATCTCGTCGCCGCAGAGCGGATTGAATCCTTCGGTGCGCACGGCGGGCGGAGTGGCCAACTCGCCCCGGTTGCGTGGGCTGCGGTAGTGGTCGAGGACTATCTCGCGATAAAGATCTTCGAGTCCGGGCATTCGTTGGCTCCTAGAACGAGAAAAGGTCGGCGGCTTTTTCGAGTGCATCGGCGAGTGCGTCGACATCGGCTTCGTCGTTGTAGACGTAGAACGACGCACGCGACGAGGCCGGCACCCCAAGCACCCGCATGAGCGGCTTTGCGCAGTGATGTCCGGCTCTGACACACACACCGGACTCGTCGAGCACCTGGGCCACATCGTGGGGGTGAACGCATCCGAACTCGAACGACAGCACCCCGCCGCGCTGGGCGGGTTCCGACGGCCCATGGATTTTGATGGTGTCCGGGTAGCGCTCGGTGAGGACGCGCATGGCGTACGAGGTGAGGCGGGTCTCGTGGGCCCGAACCTCCTCCATCCCCAGGTTGTCGAGGTAGTCGATCGCGGCCGCGAGCCCCCCGGCCTCGGCCACCATGGGCGTGCCGGCCTCGAACTTCCACGGCACGTCGGGGGTCGTGAAACCCTCCTTGGTGACGTTGAGAATCA
>CAZDYO010000340.1:0-3758 GCA_964509555.1 uncultured Acidimicrobiales bacterium | reverse complement strand
TCATTTGCGCAATCTGAGACGCACCGCGGTGGGTGGCTTCACCCTGGCCGATGCCCATCCCATGGAGCATCCCGTCCTCTTGCCCATCGAGGTGGCGGTGCGTCACCTGTCGTCGGTGGGCGTGTCGGATGAGGTCGCCGTCGAGGTTGGTAACGGTCGGGTGTTGTCCACCGAGCGCCTGGGCGTGACCGGCCAGGGGCCGTGGGCCGTGTTCGACAGCGCCGGTGAACTCCTGGCCGTCTATGAGCCCAACCCCCGGGGCACGAAACCGAGCTTGGTCATCCCTCGCTGAACGTCCGGGCCGGGCCTGTCGGCGATAGATTTCTGGCTGGCCAACGGAGGTTCTCTCGAGTGGAAATACTCCATGATAAGATCGACCGACTGCCCTCGTCGAGGGCGGTGGTGGCGACGATCGGGGTCTTCGATGGCGTCCATCTCGGGCACCAGGAAGTTTTTCGATGTGTCCACCAGGTGGCGGATCGTCTCGGTGTCGGCACGGCGGTGGTCACCTTCGATTCCCATCCGGCCCACGTGGTGCGTCCGCAGAGTGCCCCCCGGCTACTCACCTCGCTCGATCAGAAGCTCGAACTGTTGGCCGCGCAGGGCCTCGACTACGCGTACGTGATCGAGTTCGATGCCTCCAGAGCGTCCACTCCACCTGATCAGTTCGTGGAGCAGGTCTTCAGAGACTCACTCCATGCCAAGGCGATCGTTGTCGGCGAGGATTTCCATTTCGGAAAGGGCCGCAGGGGTAACGTCGATGAATTGTCGCGATTGGGGGAGCTGTGGGGATTCGAGGTTCACCCCCTCGATCTGATCCGCTTGTCCGATGACCACACCGAGCCGGTGTCGTCCACTGCCATCCGGAGGGCGCTCGCCGGTGGCGAGGTGGCCACGGCCGCAGAAATGCTGGGGAGGCCCTACGAGGTGCGCGGCGTGGTTCTTCACGGCGATGAGCGAGGGCGAACCATCGGGTTTCCCACCGCCAACATTCCGGTACCCAAGCTCATGGCGTGGCCTGCAGATGGTGTCTACGCCGGATGGGCCACCAGGGCGGACGGAACTCGTCACCCGTGCGCGATCAACATCGGTCGTCGCCCCACGTTTCACGACGATGCCGACGAGTCGGTGCTCGAGGCCCACCTGATCGATTTCGACGGTGATCTCTACGGCGAATCGATGGCGGTGTCGTTCGTCAGGTTTCTCAGAAGTGAACGCAAGTTCGAAGGCATCGATCAGCTGGCCGACCAATTGAAATCGGACATCGATTCGGCCCGACGGGTTCTTGGGGTGGCGTGACCAGCCCTGATATTTCTTGACAGAGTCGCTCAATTAGTGGAACGTGTTCTAGATATGTTCACAGGCATCGTGGAAGAAGTGGGAACCATCAGGGCTCTGGTGCCCGACGGCGGAGGCGCCCGAGTCGAGGTCAACGCCGACCTTGTGCTCGGCGATGCCGAGATCGGCTCGTCGATTGCGGTCAACGGATGCTGTCTGACGGTGGTCGACACGGGCGATGGATGGTGGGCGGCGGATGCTGTGCCCGAGACCCTCGAGCGCACGAACATAGGTGCCCTCACCCCCGGCGATCGCGTCAACCTCGAACGTCCTCTCGCCGCGAGCGGGCGATTCGGTGGTCATGTCGTTCAGGGCCATGTCGACGCCACCACGACAGTTTCCGACATTGCCGAACTCGAAGATGGGAGCTTTCTCTACACCTTCGAACTCCCGACATCCATGGCCGACTACGTGGTCGAGAAGGGGTCGATCGCCATCGACGGGATCTCGCTCACGGTTGCCGCGGTCGACAGCACCACATTCACCATCGCGGTCATCCCTCACACACATGAGGTCACTGCGCTTGGAGCCCGTACCGTTGGGAGTCGGGTCAACCTCGAGGCCGACGTGCTCGCCAAGTACGTCGAACGCCTGGTCCGCCCATCGCTCTGAACGAAAGCTGTCATCCATGACCCAGCTCGATCCGATAGAAGATGCGCTCGCCGCATTCCGCAGCGGTGAATTCCTCGTTGTGGTCGACGACGAGGACCGCGAGAACGAGGGCGACCTCATCATCGCGGCCGACGCGATGACCGAAGAGAAGATGGCCATGATGATCCGTTACACCAGTGGCGTGATCTGTGCGCCGATGCGTGACGAGACGGCCGACCGGCTCAAGCTGCCGTTGATGGTCAACGAAAACACCGAGTCCCACCGCACCGCCTTCACGGTCACCGTCGATCTCATCGCCGGCAACTCCACGGGGATCTCCGCAGCCGATCGCAGCCGCACCGTCAGGGCGCTTGCCGACCCCGACTCCGAACCTCGGGCCTTCTCGCGTCCCGGCCACATCTTCCCGCTCCGGGCCCGTCCCGGCGGTGTCCTCAAGAGGGCCGGACACACTGAGGCCGCAGTCGATTTGTGCCACATGAGCGGGCGTGCGGAGATCGGTGTGCTGTGCGAGATCGTCAACGACGACGGCACGATGATGCGACTTCCGGAATGCCGGAGGTTCGCCGATGAACAAGGTCTGAAGCTGATTTCCATCGCCGACCTGATCCGATACCGCCGGCGCAGCGAGAAACTCGTTCAGCATTTCGCGGCCGCGAGGATCCCCACCCAATACGGTGAGTTCATGGCTCATGCCTACCGGTCTGTGCTCGACGGTGTGGAACATGTCGCATATGTGATGGGCGATGTCGACGGCGGCGATCCACCATTGGTGAGGGTCCACAGCGAATGCCTCACCGGCGACATCCTTGCCTCCACCAGATGCGACTGCGGGCCCCAGTTGCAGCTGGCCCTCGAACGCATCGGTCAGGAAGGGCGCGGTGTGCTGGTCTACCTGCGCGGCCACGAGGGTCGTGGCATAGGAATAGCCCACAAGATCCGGGCCTACGCCCTCCAGGACGACGGACTCGACACCGTCGATGCCAACTCGGCCCAGGGCCTCCCGGTCGACTCGCGCGAATACGGTGTCGGGGCCAACATTCTTGCCGATCTCGGTATCACCGCCATGCGTCTCATGACCAACAACCCGAGCAAGTTCGGCGGGCTCGAGGGGTACGGACTCGAAATCACCGAGCGAGTGCCGATCGAGATAGAGCCCAACCCCGAAAACATTCGGTACCTGGAGACAAAGCGGGCCCGCTTGGGCCACGATCTCCACATCAACCCATCCTCCGAGAGCGGAGTGGAGACATCATGATCGAACGACGCAACACCCTCGACGGATCGGGTCTGAAGATCAGCATCGTTGCGGCGAGATTCAACGACGCCATCGTCCGTGAGCTGGTGCACGGCGCCCGCGACACGCTCCTCAGGCTTGGTGTGGCCGACGACGACATCGACCTCACCTGGGTGCCGGGGGCCTTCGAGTTGCCCCTGCTGGCCAAGCAGCGTGCCATCGGACCTGCCGATGCCGTCATCTGTCTGGGCGCCGTCATCCGTGGAGCCACACCCCATTTCGACTACGTGTGCTCGCAGGCAGCATCGGGGATCGCCGCCGTGAGCGCCGACACGGGCGTGCCCGTTATATTCGGTGTGCTCACCACCGACACGATCGATCAGGCTGTGGAGCGAGCCGGAACGAAGTCGGGAAACAAGGGCTCTGACGCCGCCATGGCCGCGGTGGAGATGGCCCGACTCGTCGCCGAGGGCTAACCCGAAACCGACTCGCCGGGAGCACCCACGGCGGTGGCATCGCCGCGACGCGGAATGCAAGTGGATGGCCAGCGATGACCAATCGATCGCTGGGCGAT